>JAFTKF010000174.1 GCA_017453405.1 Clostridia bacterium | reverse complement strand
TATAGTATTTACCGTCTTCGAATTTGCGGGCAATAAACTCCTCGCCCACCATATCACAAATTACAGAGCCGGATTTTGCCCAAGCATCCTTATACTTGCCGTTATAAGCATCGCCGATCGCATTGCCGTGCTTTGTCCAATTCTCAAGATCCTTGGAGGTCGCGACATAGAGACGGCAAATGCCCTTTTCACGGTTATATGCCGAATAATACATATAGTATGTTCCGTCAGGACCTTTGACGACACGAGGATCTTCATCGCCACCGCCGACCTCAAACGGATAAAACTCATCGTTTTCGGGATACAGTACCGGCTCGGTCAAGCTGTCAAAGTGAATGCCGTCAAGCGAAAGTGCAAGACCGACACGGGAAACCAAGGGATGATCCTGCGAACGGTACAGTACGCAAATGACTCCATCCTTTACAACAGCGGCAGGATTATACAACGCCTCATTGGACCAGTACACATTGGTTCCGCTGATCGGGTCGAGGAAATAGTCCACATCATTCGGTGTTAAGATCGGATTGGCTTCGTCCACTTTTTCAAACGGACCAAGCGCCCACGAAGGATATTTACCAAGCTCAAAGAGCTGGACCTCACTCAGCGAGATCATATCCCCTTCACCGCTGAGAGTCAACTTATACTTTGCATAATATGTCGTATTGTCAAAATCGAAAATGCGGCGCAAATATTCGCCCTCAAACGACTCATTATTTCTTTCATCAAGCAGTGTCCAATTGACACCGTCATTCGAACCGTAGAATTTCCACGACTTAGGAGCGGTATCCAGATTGTTTCCGCCAACGATCGCATAACGATTGACAAGAACCGTTTTATTATCCGTCGAAAGGATAATATCAAACGAGGCAAGATTGATATTCTTAACCGTCAAACGCTTATCATCAAAGAAGGATTTGACATTGACCGCCTGATTACCGTTTGCGCCTTTTGCTTCGAAATATTCCGTAACATTATTGCAAGCGCCTTCTGCAATCAGCGAAAAGTCAATCGACTTGATACGAAGACCGTCGGCAGTAAACGCCACCAACTGTCCCTTGGCAGCACCCTCCGCATTCACCTGAATTTGAGTCTTGCCTTCTTGTTCGTGATAGGTCATACCGACAAGCTTTAAGGCGGGATCGGAAGACACAAAATAAACAGGAGATTTCTGACCGTTTTGCGATACCGCATTTGCGGTCAGAACAAACGAATCGCCTTCCGCCAGAATCAACCGGTCGTGACTGAGCGTTACACCGCTCACCGAGGAAGCAATCGGGGTTTTGGTCGGGATTTGCACATCAGCACCGCCAATCGCTTTTCCCTCTTCAAACAGAGAAAACTCTGCCAGCTGTACCATCGGATCACCGTGGTTTTGTGTAATCTCAAGCTTATAGTAGCGATATTCACCGGTGTCGTACAAATCATAGAAATTGCTCTGATGACGGGATTCAAAGATTTCACCTTCGATAGCAAAGAGATCGATCCACACCTCTCCGTCAATAGAACCGTAAAGCTCGAAATTCATAGGGTCTCTTCCCTGATCATCGTTCGCAGATGTCAAGGAAAAAGAGCTGATCTCACAGGTATATCCGAGATCGGCATAAATCGTTGCCGTATTTCCGAAAATCAACCACTTCGTAGCAATATTTTCATCGCCAAGATTCGCCGCGGTTTCGTTTGCAGGAGAGTTGGCAGGGTCTGATGTGAAAATGGCATTCACTGAACGGTTTGCCGTTTCCCCTTCCTTCAAGGGCGATCGAACGGAAACCGAAAGAAGTGCCGAACTGAAATCATCTGTCTTTACGGCGAGAATATTGACATTTCCTTCCGCAACACCAACGACTTCTACTGTGTTCATTTTAGTTTCCTTGTCATACAAGGTATCTCCAACTGC
This sequence comes from Clostridia bacterium, assembly GCA_017453405.1. GTDB lineage: Bacteria > Bacillota > Clostridia > Oscillospirales > CAG-272 > RGIG1993. The sequence goes on along the minus strand of JAFTKF010000174.1, from coordinate 2,891 downwards.
CACTATGGATGTGTCAGTCGAAATAAATTCCACCTTATAGTTTGCTGAGAGTGTTAGTGTTTTCTTTTCTCCCACGCCGATGGAATATGCCGCTGTAGGCAATGTTCCCGGGTTGGTATTCACACTTGTTTTCATTGTTGTCACAGTCGTATCTCCTTCGGGCGTAGTCGTGATGTTCGGTTCTGTTGTAACATCATCGTCCTGACACGCCGTAAACGCCAGCGTTACTGTCAGGATCATAAGCAGTGCAATAACAATTGTAGAAAAATAGCGAATCGTTTTCATTGTAATGCCTCGCTTTCAAACCGATACGTATGTGTGCCATCTGTCAGATACACTTCACCGTTCTCAATTCCATAGGTAAAGCGATACGGTGCGACATAGCTTGCATACGCCTCTATTTCATACATAGAAATTCCATAGGAAGTAAGGCGCTTTCCGCATTTGATTTGCATATAACGTGCCTCTTTGGCATCGAAATGATAGTCTGCCCACGTATCGGCAACGGTGTTGTTCTCTTCTTCATATACCGTTACCCAGTTAGCGCCATCTGCCGAAAGACGGATCTCAAAATCTTTAGCCGCTGCCGCTTCCCAATAAATGCGAACCGCGCCAACGGTATACGAAGCACCAAAATCAACCGTGATAAATTGATTATCGCTATAACCGCTCGACCAGCGCGTGGCGTTGTTGCCGTCATTGACATTTTCAAGAACATTTCCGCCACCCTCGTTGGAAGAAGATGTAACCTTTTTTCCGAGCGCAATGTTTTCCCCATTATTCTTGGTGATGATAATATTGTTTTTATCAAAGCGGAAAATCGCATCGCTCGCAGAATAATTCGGAACAGAAATGGATGCCTTTCCGGAACGGAATGTAAGAGAAGCTCCGTTCGTTTTCGATTGTGTAACTTTCAGTAATGCATAAGCGGCTTCAAAATCGACGCGGTCTTCCGGATATAAAATATGCATCCCGTGTTCGCTTTTCAGAAGCAGATAGGAATTGAAGAATGCATACAAATAGCTCTTTTCGCCAATCGTCAGCATCGTTTCGGTGGCAGAAAACTTTCCACTTACCGTTTCATCTACCGTACCCGCAAAGGACAATGTTGCATGATAGTTTTCAGCTTCAAAGAGTAAAACATAGCCAAGATCAATTAATCCGTACTTTTTGGAAGTAAAAGCAGAAAGATCGCTAAGCATCTTTTGTGAATCCTTTCCGGCAGTTAGAGACACTAACAGCGCTTCTTCGGTGCTCAGCGTCTCTTCTGTCTTTTCAGCAGAATTTGTTGGTTCTTTGTGTGCAGTTGTTACGTCTGTCTTTGTAGGTTCATCGCCTTTATTTCGCGTACTGAATAATTGACCATTGAAAATACCGAAGCTCAAAAGTAAAGCAACTGTCAACAGCAGTATCAGTACTATCAAAGAAAGTCGTCGTTTCATTTTATGCACCATCCTTTCATAAAAAAATACAAGCACTGCTCTGATCATATTGTAGCAAACATACCAAAAGAATGCAATAAAAAAATCGAGCTATTGTATTAAAATATCAATTGAATTACCAAAAAATTCTTTATATTTTGAACAAAAAAACTTGCAAGGCTGAAAACACCTTGCAAGTTTCTATGCATAAAATAATTATTGAATGTATGCCGTTACATCAAGATATGTGACTTGCGTGTAGTTATACAGTGTGCCACTCACCTCGGCTGTCGACGAAACCGAAATACGATCTGTATCCATAATCGAACCGAATACTTCAACTGCCGCACCGTCTTTTTCAGCATAATTCTCGGTCACGTTACCACCTTTGATCGTGATCGTGGGGGTCAATTCAGAACTGTTGACCGAATCAATAACGCCGCAATTGACAGAAGCGAGCGTATTGTTGGTGATCTCGCCGCCGTTCATAACAAATCAGGTGTGTCTATGGACATAGATCAAGCCATGACGACCATTTTTAACATCCGTGCCGTCAATCAAAGCATCACTGCCATACACAAAGCTGTTGCCCGAAATAATGCCACCATTCATAACGACCATCGAATTTCTTCCGGTATCATAAATACCGATGAGACCGTTTCCTGAGTAGATATTATCGCTGATCAGACCACCGTTAATGGTAAGAACTGATCCGGAATAAACCTTCAGGATGCCGTGATTGGCGTTATCGCAGGAAACATTGTTTGAGATAACCGTTCCTTCTTCAATAAAGACATCACAGTTACTTGCCGCATCCAGAATCGCACCGGTTTCACCAACGCAGTCAGTGATCATCGTGCCTTTGAAAACAACCGTGGAACGGTTGTCGGCAGTACCGTTTGCCCTTACAACAGCAGTACTTGTGGCAGTAATATTTTTAAACACCGTACCGGAACCAAGTTCCAGCTTTCCGCCTGCAGTTACTTCAAACAGCGGCTTTGTTCTGCGCGCTGTGAGATCATCGATAACAAATTTTCCATTGTTATCAAAGCCTGCCGTCTGACCTTCGTCAAAAACCAAACCGGATACCGTGAGGCTTCCGCCGTCTGTGACCTGAATGCTGGCATTCTTGGCAACCGTCAGCTGCGAGCTGATATCGCCATAAATGGTAACATCGTTATCGACAATAAGATTGGAATCGATTTGAATCGGAGCAAGCAATGCGATATTGCCGCCGATTGCAATCGCGCGAACAAGTTCGTCCAAAGTCGAAACACGAATAATACCGTCGCCCTGAATCGCTTCCACCGTAATCGTAACTTCAGCCTTCTGTCCCATCATTTCATTTCCAACCGTATCAGGAAGCGAAATAGTAAGCGGAACATCATCGGGAAGTTCATACGGATCCAGCAAGACCCAAGGTGTGGTACCACCAATCAGCGGAACCGTTACTCCGTTGATAAGAGCGTT
>JAFTKF010000173.1 GCA_017453405.1 Clostridia bacterium | reverse complement strand
TCCTCATTAAGTACGGACTTTCCGCTGTTTTTTGTTTTTTACTTGATTTCGGAATGCTTTCGTTATTCAAAAGTGTGATCTTTCCGAGCGATACGGTGAATATTCTGTCACTGGCACTGTCAACCACAGTTTTGTCCACCTTTCTTGCCAGATGCATCAGTTCCCCTGTCAATTATCTGATCAACCGTATGATAGTATTTCGCTCGAATGCCAATAAAGCCGCATCCTTTATCAGCTATATTCTTCTGGCAGGTATTGTTATTTTGGTGAAAATGCTTCTTATGTGGCTTCTTGTCGATATCCTTGGTCTATTTTATGCTATTGCCAACATTTCTGTGGAAGTTGTCTTGTTTATCTCCAACTTCATTATTCAGAAGCTCTTTATCTTTAAAAGTAAAAAAAGACCTTGATAAAACAGCTTCCTTGCAAAGCAAGGAAGCTGTTTTATTATTGATTCTGAAGGCTTTTCGCTTCAAGCTCACGGGCTTCATCCAGCTTTTTGTTTCTGAAATAGAGAGAGACATCGATAGAGATCTCAATAAAATTCAGTACATAGAAGAAAAAGCTGAGAATGAAAATGGCAGTACCGAGCGTTCCCGCGCTTTCAAGAGGATAGCCGAGTGCTGCAACCTGAATGGCTTTTCTGGCAATACCGAATGCATAGCCGATCAGAAGAAAGACTTCAAAGAATAAGCTTTTTCCTTTGGCTGTTCTGGATACCCAGGATTTTCTGATGGAGATCGGCCACGAAAGACCAAAACAAAAGATTGTAAGTGCCTCAAAAAGGTCGGTTAAAATGTGTAGATCCATAATGATTCCCCTTTATATGTGTTTTTGATTGGTATAATTGGGAAGAAGCTTCGGTGAGGTGATCTCTGTTTGGATACCTGCCGCTTCCCTTTCTTTGTCATAGGCAAGAATGTGAGCAAGAGTAAGGGTTTGATTGGTTACCGATCGGCTTCTTTCCGCGGCGGATTTACCGGCACATCTGCCAAACACGATAATATCAAGCAAAGAATTGCCCATTAATCGGTTTTTGCCGTGTATGCCACCGACTGCCTCTCCTGCACAAAAGAGATTTCTGACATTGGGAGTTTCACAATTGACATTAATATCAAGACCGCCGTTCTGATAATGTAACGTGGGATAGACTAAAATCGGTTCTTTGCGAATATCGATCCCGTAGCCTTTGAACATACGCATCATTGCCGGGATGCGCTTTTCGATTGTACCCTCGCCACCGATCATTTCAATCATGGGCGTATCCAGCCATACAGCCTTTCCATTTGCGGTGTCGATTCCCTTCCCACGGTCGGAGCATTCGCGTATGATTGCGGCGGCGGCAACATCTCGCGTTTCGAGAGGATGCATAAAGACCGTTCCGTCGGCATTGATCAATTTAGCGCCGAGTGAGCGTACCTTTTCGGTGACCAATGCCCCAAAGATCTGCTGCGGATATGCTGCACCCGTTGGGTGATATTGCAGAGTTTCCGCATAAAGAAGCGATGCACCTGCTCGGTATCCGAGTACAAGTCCGTCCGCTGTTGCACCGTAGTGGTTGGATGTCGGAAAGCCTTGATAATGCATTCTGCCCGCACCGCCTGTAGCAATGATCACGGTTTTGGCGCGAGCGATCAGAAGCTCTTTGGTTTCCATATTCATCAGCACCGCTCCCGATGCATTGCCGTTTTCATCAAGGATCAATTCGATCGCTGCAGTGAAATCCACAACCGGTATGCCGAGATTGAATACCTCATCGCGAAGGGTGCGCATAATTTCAGCGCCGGTATAATCCTTTGCGGCGTGCATCCGTTTTCATGATGTGCCACCGCCGTGTGTGGTGATCATTGTGCCGTCTTGGGTTTTATCAAATTCAACCCCGAGAGAGTCAAGCCAACGGATCGCTTCGGGTGCATCAGTAACCAGTTTGGCAAGCAGGTTCCGTTTGGCGGCAAAATGTCCACCGCCGAAGGCATCAATAAAATGGATCGCGGGCGAATCGTTGGGTTTGTCCGCTGCTTGGATTCCGCCTTCTGCCATCATCGTATTGGCATCGCCGATTCTTAATTTGGTTACGATCATCGTACTGGCGCCTGCGTTATGCGCTTCAATTGCCGCAGAAGACCCTGCACCGCCACCGCCGATGATCAGAACATCCACATCGTAATCAATTTTATGAAGATCGACATCATCCGGTGTGATTCTGCTGTGCGCCTCAAGAATGTCACAAAGCTCTATCGGGAGAAGCTCCCCTTTGTTAACACCAATGCCAAGCGTCCGGAATTCGCTTTTTTTGTAGTCCGGGTGATACGAAGAAAGCAATGCTTCTTTTTCAGATGCGGTCATTCGATCCGGTTGAAAAGCAATGTTTTTTTCTCTTGCCTGTTCCAAAAGAAGCAAGGAGTTTTGAAATTCTTTGGGATACATACTGTCAAGCCCCCTTACGTTTCAATATTGCGTGTGTTGTACAGCTCTTTCATTTCATCGATCGGCTTGTTCATAAGCGCTTCGATGAGCTCGCGAAAGCTACCGGTTTGAATTTCTTCTACACGGTCTTCCAGATGCGTGCTTTTCGGTGCGAGATATTTTCCGTTGATGCGGCGGGCTAGCATTGCCACCTGAGGATGGGAAATACCGGCAGGACAGCGCGAAGAACAGACGCCGCACATTACACAGTCAAAAGATTCTTCGGCGCATTTATCAAATTCACCACGCTGTGCGTAGGCAATATATTGCATCACATTCAGGCTCTGCGTACAGCTTTTGGTACAGGCGTTACAACCGATGCACGCATAGATCTCGGGATAAAGCTGCATCATAACAGCTTCTGTTGCATTGACGGTATTGATATCATAAACCTCCTTGACAAGCGGGAAAAACGGAAGTGTGGCAATGTACATTCCCTCTTCCACCTTTGTCTGGCAAGCAAGGCAGGTTTTTAATTCTTTTTGTCCTTGAATGCGGTAGATCGTTGCACACGCACCGCAAAAGCCGTTTCGACAGCCACAGCCGCGAACAAGCTGATAGCCAGCATATTCCATCGCACACATAATGGTAAGATCAGAAGGCACTTGATAAGGCTTTCCAAATAAATAAACCGTTACCGTGGTTTGCATAGTATGTTTTCTCCTTTAATATTCATCGGGAAGCTCCTCAAGCTCATCACAGCGAAAGACAGGACCGTCCTTACACACGTATTTTGAGCCGATATTGCATCTTCCGCACTTTCCGATACCGCATTTCATTCTGAGCTCCATTGTGGTATATACCTGTTTTTTATCAAAGCCCAGCTCGCAAAGTCCTTGCAAGGTATATTTGATCATAATGGGAGGTCCGCAAATAACCGCGGTTTTGTTCGTATCAAAGTGAAGACTTTTAACATAATCCGGAACAAAGCCAACGTGCCCCGTCCATTCGGGGGCTTCACGGTCGACCGTCAGGTGAATACGGATTCCGTCATCCTTGCTCCATTCTTCCACAATCTCCTGATAATCGACGAGATCGCTTGGGGTTCTTGCGCCGTAGACGATGTCAATCGATCCGTAACGCTTTCGATAGTGACGGCAGTAATTGATGACAGAGCGCAAGGGCGCAAGTCCGATTCCGCCTGCAATAAAGAGAAGATCTTTGCCAAGAAATGCGCTATCAACAGGAAACGGTCTTCCGTAAGGTCCGCGGACGGTAATCATCTGTCCGACTTCGATCATATGCAACCATTCGGTCAGACAACCGCATTTTTTGATGGAGAATTCCATATAAGCGGTATTTGTGGGTGAGGATGTAATGGAAAATATCGCTTCTCCGACACCGGGGATCGAAAGCATTGCGCACTGTCCGGGCATATGATCGAACGGCTTCCTGCCGTCTGAGGCTACCACGCGAAAGGTCTTGACATCGGGGGTATCGACTCGGATATCGGTTACAATACCAAGACAAGGAATTAAACTATCCTTACTGTTTACCATTGCCTTCACCTCCCAGTGCTTTCATTACTTTAACGATGTTCATATTGATCGGACAGCTTTTCAGACATCTGCCGCATCCGACACAAGAGAATATGCCGTCGTGATTGGTAGGATAATAAACAAGCTTGTGCATAAACCGTTGACGGAAGCGTTCTGATTGTTTGGTGCGCGGATTTCCGTGAGACATTTGCGTGAAATCGGAAAACATACAGGAATCCCAACACCGAAATCGTCTGATACCGTCGGCGGTTTTAAAATCTTTAATATCGTAACAGTGACAGGTCGGGCAAACATATGTACAGCTTCCGCATCCCAAGCAAGTGTCCGACAGTGTTTCCCATACTTCGGAAGAAAAGAAATCGTCGGTTTTGCCGCTTGAGAATGTAGTTGTTTGCAAAGAGGACAGCGGTAATTTTTTCAGTCGTTCACGGATAAGGTTTTTTTGTGTATCAACCTCATTCTGCTCGCAATCAACTATAATGCCTTGCAAAGGTGTTAAAAGCTTTGCGCCCTTCTCTGTTTTGATATTTAGATACAGAGTGTCTTTATCAAGATACAGTATTGCATCGCCGTCAGGTTCTGATGGATCGATCCCGAATGTTGTACAAAAACAGGTTGCAGCAGGTTTTGAACATGCCATCGAAACAATGATCCCGTGTCTGCGACGGTTTTCATAATAGGTATCGATCGGATCACTGAGGAACACGCGGTCAAGAATAGCAAGACTTTTTACATCACAAGCCCGCATACCGAAGATAACGAAATCTTCGGATTCGCGACGGGGATCGATGATCGATAAGGATTTTCCGTCGACCTTGAAATTAACAAGCGTTTCGGTCTGCGGAAAGAAATATTCTTTGGGGCTTTTTACGGTATTCACTTTTGAGGAAAGTGTTTTACCGTAAGAGTATGCTTCAAATACAGCGCCGTCTTCGTAATCTACGGGAAGATACAGCGAAAAGTATCGGGATATTGCATCGAGTACAGCGGGCAGTTTTTCTTTTGCTGTTTTATACATGATGTGTTCCTCCCGTTAGCACTTCGGATGGCTCGGCATCGTCGGGGTTGTAATCCACGAGCGGTGCGCGGCTACCGACGGTTTCTCCCGCCTGATACGTACCGTAGAAGGTATTGATATCTTTTATAAACTTTCTGTTCAGTAAATGAAGCGGAATATTTTGCGGGCAAACGCGAGAGCATTCACCGCAGTCGGTACAGCGACCGACAACATGAAAGGCGCGAACGATATGAAACATCTTTTCTTCAAATTCGTTCGCACAGGCTTTGTTCGCAACACCGGAATCGGGATTGTCAAATACGCATTTCTCACAGGTGCAGGCGGGACAGACATCGCGGCAGGCGTTACAGCGGATACAGCGCGAAAGCTGCTCTTGCCAGAAGCGGTAACGCTCATCAGCGGTCATTTTCTCCAGTTTCTCAACCTCGTCAAATCGATTGGAATCCAAGATTTTCCCATCCGTAGCGATCAGTTCGTCAAAAGCCACATGTTTTTTACTTTTGCACCTCTGACAGCGATCAGGCAAAAGCGTTTGACGGTCAAGCGTCAAAATACCGTCATACAGTGTTTCAACCTCGACAGAATTACCAAGATCGCGAACCGATATGACCGATTCGGAAACCGCGCGGATCTTTCTGCTATCAAGCATCCCCTCGCATCCAACGCCCAAGGCATAAACCTTATCGCGTGGAAAACGGCGCTCTGTTAAGAGCTGATTGAAGCTGTAGGTATCGCAAGGCTTCAGGAAAACGAGAATTTTTCCGTCATCCTTGGCGGTTTCTTTGATCAGATATTTGGAAAGGTTAGCTCCGCAAAAATCGTCAAACACAAAACCGTTTTCAAGTTCTTCCCGTGAATGAAAAACAGCGGGAGTGACATCATCATAGAATTCACCGCGTTTCCATCCGAGAACACGAGTAACCGTCTGACTGTCAAGAAGACCTGCGGCTTTTGAAATGAGAATATCTTTTGTTACTTTTTGCATCGCAGATCCTCCAAGCGCTTATTCTCACCGAGCGAGGCAACCGTTTTGACGAAGTCATTCATTGTGGCGGCGAATTTTGTACCCTCGGCGGCAGAAACCCATTCAAGGCGTGTACGCTCACGCTCAATGCCGAGAAAGTCCAGCATAGAAAACAGCAGTGTCATACGCCTTCTTGTATAGTAATTGCCCGATGTATAGTGGCAGTCTCCCGGGTGACAGCCGCAAATGATAACACCGTCAGCACCTTTTTGAAAAGCACGTAAAATAAAAGTGGGATTCACGCGGCAGGAGCAAGGGACGCGAATGATCTTAACATCGGCGGGATACTGCAAACGGTTATTGCCCGCAAGGTCTGCTCCCGCATAGGAACACCAGTTACAGCAAAAAGCGACGATCAAGGGTTTATATTCGGTTATTGGCATATTGCGTCAACCTCCGCAAGAATTTGTTCGTTCGTGAAGCCCTTGAGGTTCATTGCCCCCGACATACAGGCAACCGTACAAGCGCCGCACCCCTGACAGATCGCCTCATTGACCGCGGCAACGCGACGGATACGCGATGTGCGATCGGGCATCTTGAATGCCTTGTCGGTATAGGTTATCGCACCGTAAGGGCAGACATTTTCGCAAGTCGAACAGCCGTTACACATCATTTCGTCACAGCGGGCACCGCAGGGATTTCCCAGCAATTTGTTT
>JAFTKF010000172.1 GCA_017453405.1 Clostridia bacterium | reverse complement strand
GTATTTGCCCGACAGCAGTAAAAAATAAGAATGACAAGACTCAGCAAGGAAATATAACATTGCTTGAAATCGGTGAGAACAGGATTTCTGTCATTGTGGAGGGGATTCATACTGACACGGTATTGTTTGAAAATACCTATGCATTCTGAGGATGCAAATCACGTAAATAAAAGTATGATATCCGGATAATTCGGTTGATGTTGTTATATTGCCTAACGTGTTGGAGCATATTCCGAATGTGGAAAAAGCAATTCGATCCGGTGTACCGGGACACTTATTTATGATTGCCAAAATAGGAGATGAACCGCTATGAATTTTCAGTTGTTGAAATACCCGAGAACGCAACATCTTCGGGGTTCAAGGCTCGGGGAAGGCGATGAGGATTTAAGTCAAGTCCCGTTTGAGGAAATTCTCGGAAAACACATCGTGATAGAAGAAAAGATCGATGGGGCAAATTCCGCCATTTCCTTTGATGCGGACGGTAATCTTTTGCTCCAAAGCAGAGGTCACTATCTCACCGGCGGATACAACGAACGCCACTATAATTTGATGAAGCAATGGGCGAATCACAACAAGGCGTTGTTTTATTCGGTGCTTGGTGCAAGATATATTATGTTTGGAGAATGGATGTACGCCAAGCATACTCTCTTCTATGATGCGCTTCCCGATTATTTTATGGAATTCGACATCTATGACAGAGAAAAGGGAATCTTTCTCGATACCGAATCGCGCAGAAATATTACAAAACAGATGAAGATCATTCACTCTGTTCCGGTGCTTGCACAGGGCGTATTCAAATCCAAGGAAGCTATTCTCCGTTACTTGGGCGACTCACATTATATCACGGAAAACCATATGGATGTACTTCGGAAGCTATCTGAAAAACAAGGGCTTGACGTAGAACGGCAAGTCAGAGAAACCGATCCTTCGCTGACGATGGAGGGCTTATATATTAAGGTCGAGTCAGACGGCGAAGTGAAGCAGAGAGTGAAATTTGTCAGGAATTCTTTTTATCAGTGTGTCAACCTTTCGGTAGGTCATTGGCAGCAAAGACCGATCATCCCCAACCGGCTCAAAAAGCAGGGGAACGATTCGTGATGGAGCATAACTTGGATGTCTGTTAATGGATCAATCGATGACGATAAGGAGAATCAATGAAAAAGCTTGCGTATCTTTTGTGGATACTTTCATACTGCCTGATCGGGTTTGATCTTGTGTACTTTAATGTAATTGATCCTGTGTATGAAGGGGTACTTGGTGGAGTTCTGGCGGCGTGTGCGATCGGGTGTTTGTTTTTCGGCATTGCTCTGTTGGTATATAGCGAGCGCCGCAAGGGGATGAAAGCACCTGACCGTTTGGAAAAATGCCTTGCGGTGATTGCGGTTTTTCCTCTTGCGCTGTTGGCGTTTCTGCCGCTTTGTGTTTTTCTGTCGGTGTACTATCCCATCCTTTCCTATCGCAATCGGATGCGTGTGAAAGCAAGGGTACTGCTTGACAAGGGCTTTGTTCTCACCAAAAAGGGGAGGGGCAAAAAGAAGAGGTATTATCTGAGGTGCGGCAATACGGTTCTTCGCATCGTGCGCTACCGTTCGTATGAGATCAGCACGGATGGCGGTGTGCATTTTGAGCCGCTTGCCTCTTCGTCATTTCTGACAGAAGAAGAGCGGCAGGAGGTATGCAGGATCACGGCGCGTTTTCAGGCGTGCGATCCGCGCGATGCCGAAGAGTACGAGCCGACAGAGCCGCTTCTTTCTTTGGTGGCGGCACATATCTAACGAATGCTTGGGAGGATACGATGAAAGTAATCGTCAGCGCCTGTCTTCTGGGCGAAAACTGCAAATATAACGGCGGCAACAATTACAGCGAGAGGGTCGTGCACTTTCTTTCGGACAAAGAGGTCATTCCCGTTTGCCCCGAGCTGCTTGCCGGGCTTGGCGTGCCGAGAACGCCGATTGAGATCCAAAACGGCGTGATCGTAGACAAGAACGGAAAAAATGTGGATGCGACGGTACGGCGGGCGGTGGAGACTATTGCTTCGTCGGTGAATCCCGATGAGATCGCATGTGCGATTTTGAAATCGAGAAGCCCCACCTGCGGTGTCAAGGAGATCTATGACGGCAGTTTTTCGGGAACGCTGATTCCCGGGATGGGATCTCTTGCCGCAAGGCTTTCTGCTATGGGAATCATCGTGATCGACTCCGAGGATGTTCTCTGATACGTGTCGATCCCATCGGTCGATCACGTTTTCAAAGTGAATCGTGACAGCGAATCGGCCCTTGCTTCGGCAAGTGACGATAGTTTTGAGAATTATTTTTGCATAACGGTTGAAATTTCACGCGGCGTGGTATATAATAAATAAAAATGCCAAGGAGAGAAAAGGGCTATGTTGAAAAGGCAGTTTCAGGAGCGATTCGAAGGAAAGCGTGTGGCGGTGATCGGCATCGGGATCTCCAACCGTCCGTTGATCGAAATGCTGGTGCAGGCAGGCGCCGCAGTGACCGCTTACGATAAAAAAACGCGCGAGGCACTCGGGGATACGTATACCGAGCTGTGCGCACGCGGCGTGAAGCTTTCCCTTGGAGAGGGATATCTTGACAGTCTGGATGCCGAGATCGTCTTCCGCACGCCCGGTATGCGCTATGACCATCCCGCCCTGATGCGAGCGAAAGAAAAGGGCGCTGAGATCACCTCGGAAATGCAGGTCTTCTTCGAGCTATGCCCCGCAACGATCATCGGTATCACCGGCTCTGACGGCAAAACCACCACGACGACCTTGATCTGTCGGCTTCTGGAAGCGCAGGGCAAGACGGTCTATCTTGGCGGCAATATCGGAAAACCGCGTTTGCCGCGGCTGTTTATGATGACGCGTGAGGATTTTTGCGTCGTCGAGCTTTCCTCCTTCCAGCTTCATACGATGACGGTGTCTCCCCATATTGCCGTGATCACCAATCTTTCACCCAATCATCTTGACTATCACAAAACCGAGACCGAATACATTGAGGCGAAGTACAACATTTTTCTGCATCAGACCGCAGGCGATGTACTGGTGGTGAACGGGGAAAACAAGTCTCATCTTGACCGTGCACTGCACCATTTTCTGAACCGTATGCGTACGGAACAAAAGCTTCCTTCCAAAGAGCGGTTCTTTAACGGCGCGGATGTCTATGAGAAGGACGGCGAGATCTATTGTGAGGGAAAATGGGTGATGTCGGTTGCGGATATCCGCATTCCCGGCAGACACAATGTTGAAAATTATATGGCAGCCATTGCCGCGACGAAGGGCATCGTTTCTTTTGAAACGGTGCGCGCGCTTGCCAAAAGCTTTGGCGGTGTGGAACATCGCATTGAATTTGTGCGCTGTGTCAAGGGTGTTTCCTATTATAACAGCTCGATCGATTCCAGCCCCACAAGAACCATAGCGGCACTGCGTGCGTTTGGCGGTAAAAAGCTGACCGTTTTGCTTGGGGGCTATGACAAGAACCTTGACTACGCGCCCTTGGCAGAGCCGCTTTGTCAATTTGCCAAAACGGTTATCCTGTGCGGTGCGACGGCAGAGAAGATCAAAAATGCCTTGGTTTCGTCTACAATGTACCACAAAGATGCTCCAAAGATCGTAATGACTGGCGATTACGGCGAATCGGTTGCCTATGCGTATCGCCACAGCGAAGAGGGGGATACGGTACTGCTTTCGCCGGCATCGGCAAGCTTTGACGCATTTGTGAATTTTGAAGAGCGCGGCAGATATTTCAAGTCGCTTGTCATGGCACTGCCCGACCTTGAATCACAGTAGAATACAGTAAAGGATAAAAGCTATGAATTTCAAAGAATCTACCCTTGCGCTGGTGCGCGAGGCAGAAGAAGCACTGCGCGAGCAGTTTGCCTATCTTGATGCCGTCTCTTATGAGGGCACACGCCGTGTGATGGCGGCATTTTCCAACCATCGCGTATCCGATGCCATGTTTGCCGGTACGACGGGCTACGGATACAATGACAAGGGCAGAGAGACGCTTGATGAGATCTTTGCCGAGGTCTTTGAATGTGAGGCGGCGATCGTCCGTCACTCCATCGTCAACGGCACGCAAGCGCTTGCCATCGGTCTTTACGGACTGCTCCGTCCCGGGGATGTGATGCTGTCGGTGACGGGCAAGCCGTATGACACTCTTGAAGAGGTGATCGGTATCGCGGGAGAGGCGGGGAACGGCTCGCTTGCCGATTTCGGCATTCTGTATCGCGAGATCGCCTTCAGCGGCACATTTGATTATGAGGCGATTGCAGAGGCGTTGAAGGACCCCCGTATCAAAATGGTCTATGTACAACGCTCCAAGGGCTATCTTGACCGCCCGACGCTGTCCTCGGAAGCCATTGGCGAATTGGCACGCTTTGTCAAAGCGCGCTCGGATGCGTATATTTACGTTGACAACTGCTATGGCGAGTTTACCTCCGATCACGAGCCTACCTATTACGGTGTGGATCTGATGGCAGGCTCGCTGATCAAAAATGCGGGAGGCGGTATGGCGCAGTCGGGTGGCTATCTGGCAGGTACCAAAAAGGCGGTGGAGCTTGCTTCCTACCGTTTGACAACGGTGGGTGTCGGCGGGGAGGTCGGTGCGACCTTCAATCAGAACCGCGATCTTTTCAAAGGCTTTTTCTATGAGCC
>JAFTKF010000171.1 GCA_017453405.1 Clostridia bacterium | reverse complement strand
TGGCAAGCAGCACCTTTTCCTCGTCGATATGGCGCGGCAGGGGCAGCTGTACCAGAATACCGTGGATGCGGTCATCGTGATTCAACTGATCCACCAGAGCCATCAATTCCTCTTGCGTGGTGCTTTCGGGCAGCTCGAAGCCGCGCGAATCAAAGCCCACCTCAGCGCAGGCGCGGTGCTTGTTGCGCACATAGACCTGAGAAGCGGGATTTTCGCCCACAATGATCACGGCAAGTCCGGGCGCAAAGCCGTTCTTATCTTTAAAAGAGGCGGTTTCTGCCGCACTTTCTTCACGGATCGCCTTGGCGATCGCCTTTCCGTCAATCAGCTTTGCCATCGTTTTCTCCCTTATTTTCGTCTGTCTTTTTCTCGGTATCGGTTTGCGTCTCCTCTTTGCCGTCAGGGGTCAAAACGCCCTTACCGCGCAGCTTATCATAAACGCTGACATAGGCAAGCTCGCCGTCTTTCTCTTTGCGATATGCGCGGATGAGCAACCACGCCAACAAGCCGCCACAGATGACAAAGCAAAGGAATCCAACCACCTGCGAAATGCGGAATACACCGATATACAGGCTGTCGGTACGCAACCCCTCGATAAACATACGGCCAAGACCGTACCAAGCCAGGTACATTAAGGTTACCTGACCGTCAAACTTTTTCTTTTTATAGAAAATATTGATCAGCACAAATCCCACCAGATTCCAAAGCGACTCATAAAGGAACGTGGGGTGATAATAGGTAAATTTGGTCAGATAAGGTGTATCTGCATAGCCCTTCAGACCCATACGAAGGAAAAAGTTTTTTGCGGTTTCAATGCCGTGCGCTTCGCCGTTGCAGAAGTTGCCCCAGCGACCGATGATCTGACCCAACATAACGCCGGGCGAAACCATATCGAACACCTTCAAAACCTGCGTCTTATTGAATTTTTTGACCTTGCTGACCAAGAAAAGCGCCAACGCACCGCCAATGATCGATCCATACATGGCGATACCGCCGTTCCAGATAGCGATCACATCCAAAAATCCGTCATAATTCCACTCGCCGTTGGCATCCTTCAGTGTCGTCAATACATAGTACAGTCGCGCGCCGATGATGGCAAGCAGTACCGTCCAGATTGCGTAATCCAGAATATCGTCGGTAGCAATACCCTCATCCTTGCAGCGAAACAGTGCATAAGCAAGGCCTGCGATAATGCCCAGCGTCAGGATAATACCGTACCAACGCACCTCGACTCCGCCAAAGATTGGCAGCGTGAAGGCGATCTTATTGATAGAAATCGATTCAATCCCGATACCGGGAAACGAAACTACAAATTGGGTTCCCATCAGAGATTTGCTCCTTCCTTCGGTTTTACGATCGACAGTGTAAATCGATCCTTTTCGAAAAATTCTTCAAACAAGTGCTCAATATAGGAAAATTCCATTCCCTCGACAATGTCGGCATAGGCAAACAGGTCGGTATCGTCAAATACAAAGGCAAGCAATGTGTTGGCGATCTCCTCGGTCGAATCGAAGCCCTTGATATATTCGGCAAATTCCACGCGCTTTGCGCGTTCAAAATCCTGTTGTGACAGTCCTTTTTCCCGTTGCGTGTCCAGATATTGCAGGATTTCCCGATATACCGCATCGGGATCATCCGCTTCGCCGCAGATCTGCAGGAAGCCAAAACCGCGCGTCAGGGCGTAATCTGCCGAAAATTCGGGCGAAATCATTCCCTTTTCGAACAGGTCGCGGTAAAGATCGCCCGAGGGTGAAAACAGCATTTCCGAAAGGATGGTCAGTCCCGCATCGCGCCGTGCGCGCTCTATGGGATCGTCGGGAAGCACCGCTTCCTTGACGCCGATACAGAAAATGGGCTTGGCAACCTGACCCTCAGCCTCGGTACGTGCAACACTCACACAAGGATCCTCGTCCACCCGTACGCGCGGGATCTCGACGGGGGCAGCGGATGTAGGCAAATGCGCATCCGCCACGGCAAGCACCTCCTCCACCGTAACGTCTCCCGACACGACAAGTGCCATATTGGAAAGATGGTAAAAGGTGTGGTAGGTATCGTAAAGCACGCGAGGCGTGATTTTAGCGATCGAGCGGACAGAACCGCAGAGCTCAGTTTTAATGGGATGCTTGCGATAAAGTCCCGCCAGCATATTGTAATAACAACGGTCATAAGGATTATCGCGGCACATTCTGATTTCTTCGCCGATGATCCCCTTTTCGCGCTCAACGCTCTCCTCTTCAAAGAAGGGATGTGTCACGAAATCGATCAACTCGGCAAGCGAATCAAGAAAGCGATCGGTCGCAGAAAACAAATACACCGTTCGCGTGTGCGAGGTGTAGGCATTGGCATCCGCACCAAGCGCGGAAAAGCGCTCAAAGGAATCGCTGCCATCCTCATTGGTAAAGAGCTTGTGCTCCAAAAAATGCGCCACGCCATCGGGCAAGCGTTGCTTGCCGTCTTGGTCAAGATAAATATCCACGGAGCCAAAATCGGTGGCAAACAGCGCGTGCGCGGTGGTCATTTTTTTGGGAAAGATATAGATCGGCAACCCCGATGCATGCTTGATGTAGGTATAGCTCTCGCCAAGAAGCTGACTTGTAAAAAGCTTTTGCTCTCTCATTCGTCATCCTCCTCATCCAGCGTACCGTTGAGGAAGAACACAGCACCCACGTCAATACGCTCGGCAACCTCAGCAATATCAGCAACTGTTACGCGTGCAAGCTTTTGCCGCCATTCC
>JAFTKF010000170.1 GCA_017453405.1 Clostridia bacterium | reverse complement strand
GCTGTTCAAACTGATAGGTAAGCCCCTCTGCCATTGCTTCCCAACCGAAAGAATTCTCTTGACCAACCTGCGTATAGGCATAATTCAGGGAACGGTGGTTGAAATTTTCTCGGAAATACCAATCGACCCAGGATTTTTCACCGCCGCCCGCGCCGTGATAGACCGGCTCCAGCGTGACAACACCCTGACAGCTTGTCGCCCCCGCCGTGGCATCAAGACCCGCATCGTATTGTAAGATCGGGTCAGAGCCGAGCATACGGAAGATCGGCACATCGATCTGTTCGTCTTCCGATTCGCCCACCGCAAATACATTGTTACGGGAGGGATAATACGCGCCGTTGTAATACGCGCCCCAAAGGGTATAGCCGTCCGTGCCCCACTGATCCTTGCAGTTGCAGGAGGCATCCAGCCCATAGGTTTCAGCGGCATATTGCAGGGTATGGGCATCGATGATCCACGAGCCCATCACACGGGGATAGTAGCCAAACACCTGCTTGAATTGTTCAAACAGAAGATCGACAAAAATCTCACGCTCTCTTGGCGAATAGCCCACCGAAAAGCCGACATTCGCGTGCCAGTCCCACGGGAATCTGCCACGCCACGGAATGCCCGCCTTTTCACAAAGGGGCTGAACAATTTCAAGCCACACACCGACCTCGTTGCCGTCGTTGTCACGAAGCATCAGCTCCTGAAAGCCGGGATCGATCAGGGCATCATATTGCAGTAAAAACGTACCGCGAAAGCCGTATGTCTTCAAAAGCTTCTTTTGCTCGATGACGGGCTTTACAAGATCCACCTTGCAACGCGGCTCACAGCCACGGATAAAATTGATGATATTGACAATATTTCTTGCCATAGCTTTCTTTAAGCGGCGGCAAGTGCGCTTGCCGCCGCTCTTCCTTTTTTATTACTTGATCGTATACTCGCTCATTTCCAGCCAAAGGATCGCGTCACTCGGCTTCAGAACGGTGGTCGTTCCCTCGGTCTCTGCCTTGTACTGTGCGGCGATCTCGCTTGCCGTCAGGACACGGTTGAAAATACGAACATAACCGATCGCACCGTCCAGAGCAAAGCTCTTGCCGATCGCCTTACCGACCGTTAGCGCCTCGCCTGCCTTGCCGACATTGCCGCTGTATGCCATTTCACCGACAAGCTTGCCGTCAACATAGGTCTTAAGACCCGCGCCGTCACGTAAGCAGACTACGGTGAACCACTCGCCTGCCTTAATGCCTGCCTGACTGAGCGGCACGGTCAGACAACGCCAACCGCCGTCATACACATAGAATTCCAGATTGTTGCCGCCGTCGATCTTGATCGACACCTGCGTATCGCCCTTAGCGATCAGCACGTTACCGACCGTCAGCGAATCAAAGCGTGCGCGCAGCATCAGCGAGAACTGCGATGTGCCCGACAACGCGTTGTTGAGAAGATTGTTCTTGTCGTTGATCACATAGTTGCCGCTGTATGCCCAACCGTTGGTCGAGCCTGTGTCTTCATAGAGAATACCGCCCTCGGCAACCGAAGTGGTAATGCCGCTCGGGCTCTGATCGTTAAAGGTGATATCCTTGCCCGCCTGCATTTCCACAGCCGTGATGATATTCGCATTCGAAACCTTTGCCTTCTGGCTGTCGGTCAGCGAATCATACGCCGCCTTGGCTTTGGCAAGATTCGACTGATTCTTCAGAAGCGTGTTGATCAGGGCTTCAACTTCTTCGATCATCGCGTTTTCGATATCCTCGGCATCCATCGATTCAGCATCGCGCCAGATCTTCGAAATTGCCATTTCATCCGCACCCTTCTGATAGGGCACGATGGTATAGGTGTAGGTGTAACCGCGATCGTCGTTGTAAAGACGGTACTGCGGCAGTGTTGCAGGGCCGCACGAGCCCGAGCCGACACCGCGTGAGCCGTAGTCCACGTTCAGGTAGGTGAACTCGTTCGAGCCGTCAAGATGGTAGGTATTTCTTGCCGCTGTGAACTCTGCGGGCGTGAAGTGGAGAGCAGATGCTTCCATTTCAGCCGAGGAAACCACCATCAGCGCCGTCGCCTTGGTGTCAGAGGTCAGGGCAATGTAGCGGATACCGGTCATATTGCCCGTATCCTGCGGATTGCAGTAGGGATAGAAGAGGTCACTGACCGTCGTTTTGGTCAGAGCCACGATCGAGCCGCGCGAACGGTCGTTGTAGTTTTCCCACGCGCTCTTGCCGTAGATCGTCACTGCCTCGTAATCGCCGGGAAGGGTGATCACGTTGCCGTATTTTGCGGTTTCGCCCATCGTTTCATCCATCGTGAGGGTGGAGGTAACGGTGATTTCGCCCGTAGCATATACCGTGTAGGTCATTGCCTGCGTGGATGCGCCCGCATTGTTCAGGCTCTGAACGACCGAGACCTTGACGGTCTTGCCGCCGTTTTCGCTCTTGAAGGTGAAGCTCTTCGCACCGCCAAGCGAAACATTGTTCCAGGAGTAATTTTCAAAGTTATCGTTCGAGATCGTGCCGCGCGTAAAGTTGACAACAGGACCTTCTTTGAAGATCTCCTCACCCTTGTAGGTGTAGGAAACGAGCGTGCCGCTCTTCTTATTGAAAACTGCGGTGAAGTCTACGCCCTTGATCGTCAGGGTGTCACTTGTCTCTTCTACGGTGGTAGCCGTTACGGTAGTGAGATCCTTCGCGGGAACGTGGCTGACTTCTGCGGGGATCGCGATCTGTTCATACGCAACGGTATAGCCCTTGTCCGCCCAAGCCTTGTCTTCCTTCAGGTCAACGTACAGATTGAGGAAGTATTCGCCGTCTGCCGTAAGGGTAGCGGGCATCTTGAAGGGAACATCCACCGTAATGGTTTCACGGGGGTCACAGTCGATCAGAAGCTTGCCCGAATCGATCACCTTGCCGTCGCAGAGAAGCTCATAGCGGATATCGAAGGTGTTGAGATTCACGTGGCTGAATTCGTTGTAAACCGTTACCTTCTTCGCGGTGATCTCGGCAATCGATGCCGTGAACCACACGCTCTGCAGAACGTATTTACATTCATAGCCCTCAGGCTGGATCTGGCGGTTGGGGGAGATAATACCGTTCTGGCAGTAGTCCTGATGCGTAATGGTATTCAGCCAGTTGTCGCCGCAGGCAAAATACTTGCCCGTGCCGTAATAGTCCCAGCCCTTCGCCGTCGGGATCTCGGTGGCAAGCGACTGGTCAACAAAGTCCCAGATAAAGCCGCCGAGCAGATTGTCATAGGCGCGGAATACATCCCAGTATTCCCCGAAGTTACCGAGCGAGTTACCCATGGCGTGGTCGAATTCGCACTGAATATAGGGCATATGGTTTTCTGCCTCGCCCCACGGGATCATCGAATTGACTTCGGCGTACATCACGCTCGCCATATCCACACCGCCGCCGTTCAGATAGGTCTGCGAGTGGATCATACGGGTCTTGTCGATCGGGTGAATGATGTTCTTGATCGCCATCGTGAATACCGAGCAGGCATTACATTCGTTATCAAGCGACCAGGAAATGATCGAGGTGCGGTTCTTTTCGCGCTCCACAAGCGCTTCGATACGGTCATTCAGCACATTCTTGAAATAGCGCACGGTATCGTCGCCGCTGACACTCCAGTGGCTTTCGATATTCGCCTCTGCCATCACGAAAAGGCCGTATTTGTCGCAGAGATAATAGAGATATTTGTCGTTGGGATAGTGAGCCGTACGGATCGCGGTGATGTTGAGCTGCTTCATGATCGCGATATCCTTTTCATACAACGACATCGGAACGTATTTACCGGTCTCGGGATTGTTATCGTGACGGTTCACGCCCTTCAGCAGAATGGGCTTGCCGTTCAGGGTAACGGTGTCATACCATTGATTGGGACCCGAGGTGGAAGCCGTCGGGGTGAAGGTCAATTCACGGAAGCCGAGGGGCTGTGCCACACTGCCGTGATCGCCCCCGTCGGTATCCTTCAGGGTGATCACAAGGGTATACAGGTAAGGATCTTCATCCGACCAGAGGTGGGGGGCTTTGATCTCTTTTGTGATTTTCAGAGTCGCTTCCTTGCCGGCACGGACCGTACCGACCAGCGAAACCGTGGGCTTGTCGTTATTGAACAGATCGTTGCCCTCGGCATCAAAGAGCGAGGCTTCGAAATAATACTTGCCCTTGATGTCGGCATCGCTCTCGTTGCGCAGTGTCATCGCAAGCGAGAGGGTGGCATCGGTAAAGGTCTCGTCAAGATCGGTCGAAACCTGGAAGTCAAAGAGATTGACTTCGGGAATGGAATAAATGTAAACATCGCGGAAAATACCGCCGAGACGGAGCATATCCTGATTTTCAAACCAAGAGCCGTCGCACCAACGGAAGACCATCATCGCAATGAGATTTTCCGAGCCATCGGTATGAATATAGGGGGTAATATCAAATTCCGAGGTATCATAAGAGCTTTCGCTGTAGCCTACCTCGTGACCGTTGATCCAGAGATAGTAGCAGGATTCCACGCCGCCGAAATTGATGATGACCTTACGGTCACGGCACCAATCGGGATCGACCGTAAAGGTCGAGCGGTAGAAGCCCACGGGATTGGTCACAGCGGGAACATTCGGTACGGTGATCGTGCCGTTGCCGTAGGCATCCCAAGGCTGTTGGGTGTTGGCATAGATCGGGAAGTCAAAGCCCTGACTCTGCCAGCTTGCGGGGAGTGTCACCGTCTTGAAGCCGCCGTAATAAGCGTTATTGGCAAGACCGACGGTGTTTTTGCCCTTGTACATCGGAGCGTTTTCCATCGAATAGTCGGTTTTGAAAAATTCGCCGTAAACGCCTGCCTTTTCAGCGGCAGAAACATTCTTATAGACAGCAAGCTGCCAGGAATTGTCCTCTCCTGTCAGAAGCTTATAATAATCCGACTGCGCCATATCGTAGTCGCGTGCACCGATCAGCGCGGCAGCAACGCTTTCATACACCAGCGTTTCGCTGGAATGGAAATCGCGGCGGTTCACGTTCGTGATCGTGGACTGATTGACTCTCTTGCCCGAAGCATCCTTACTGCCAACCTCGCCCGTCCATTCCTTCATACTGAACATCGAAGGCACATCCAGCGTCGGGGTCTTGGCGGTGGTGGTAGCGGGGGTCGTTTCGCCGCCCTTATCCGCCGTTGTTCCGGGGGCTGTCGTGGTATCTCCGCCTGCCTGCGGCGCGGTGGTGACATCAGGGGATTTGGTGGTCACAAGCGGCGTGGTTTCATCATCACCGCAAGAAACAAACAAGAACGAAAAAAGCATCGTTGCGGCAAGTAATAAGAAAAGTAAGCGTTTTTTCATTGTTTTCATCCTTTCTCAATGGGGAAAGCCTGATCAAAAGGGCTTATTTTTGTTTTTTCCACATTTTTTTGAATGAAAAAAGGGCATATTACCAACAGAATATGCCCTTTTCCTGTCAAACAGGTAATGTGGCTTATCAAAAGCCCAGACGCTGTCAGTTGGAGGTTACGCTGACAAGCGTGGTATTGGTTGTGTTATCTACGATGGTGACCGATACCGAGGTATATGCGCCGTTCGGGATATTGGTCACAACATTACCGAAGAGGCAATAGCCTTCAGCGGCAGTATACACATCGCCGCTTGCCGTTACCTTGCGGTAGAGACCGTAGTCGCTCTTCGCGCCGCCAAGTGTGTTTTCAAGGTACAGCTCAGCACCGCTTTCCAGAACGAAGGTTACGGTAACCGTTGCGGTCGAGGAGATCTCCGAAAGCTTTTCTTCGTTGGCAACGATGACGATACGCATATCGTGATAGCCTTCAGCGGCATCTCTCGTCTGGTAATTCACCGCAAAGAGCTTATCACCCGAGGTCAGGGTTTCGGGTTCAGCAGGGGTGTCGGGGGTTTTTGTGGTCGAAGTGATCTCAAGCTCTGCGATCTGAATGTGATTTTCGCCCTTCACGATCGCCATACGCACATACTGTGCGGTCACAGCCTCGGCAAGCGTATGGGTCACGGGTGCGTATTCCGAAATTCCCGCTGTTACGGTCACAACCGTCTCCCAGCTTGCACCGTCGTCCGACACCTGAATGGTGTAATTCGAGGGGAAGTTGGTCGAAACGGTATCGGTTTCGGTGGTGGAATACTTGCAGGTCGAGGGCCAGAGCGTGATGCTATCAAAGGTAGAAGCCGCGCCAAGATCAATATCAAGGGTCACGGTTTCACCGCTTGCCGTATCAAGACCCGAGTGATAGCCGGTATATTGACCGTGGTCGTTGCGGTTTGAGAGGTCATAGTTGAAGTTATAGCGGTCGCCGTCGGTGAGGTTGGCGGAAGACCAAGGACCACCCTCGTGGCTGGAGGAAGCCGTTACGGGCTTGCCAAGCGCGATGTTGGAATTGTCAGAAACGGGTGTATAGCCATTGTTGTACGCCGCGATCTCGCAAAGCTCGGTGCTGCGCCACGGACCGTACTGGGAAAGCGAGTAAAAGACGAGATACTGTGTGGTCACAGCTTCAAACTGACAAACAACAGGCTTGCTGCCGTCAACTGTCTTTTCAATGGCATACTGCTCATAAATTGTAGTACCGGTGGGCATATAGCTGATTCTGTTTGGCTCAGCATAGGAACAGCCCTCGCCGATCCAGACATTACCGTCAGCGTCAAGATTCGAATCCGAAACGACAAGGCTGAATGCATTGGGCATTGCCGAGAAGGTCGAGCCGTCCGAACGGGGATAGATCACAACGGTGTCGATGGTGACTTCCTTGCCGAAGTCGATGGCGATCCAGGTAGGACGGGAGAAATCCTGCGAGTTACCGGAGTGCCAAGCCATACCGTGTGCACCCGCATAGTTGCCATTCAATGTGCCGTCGGTAATGAGATCCTTATTGAAGCCCGAGCCTTCGTGCTCAGACCAGTTGGCATACACACCCGCACCGTATGCGAGGTTTGCGCTCTCCTTCAGAGCGGCTTCGGTTGCTTCCACATTCACCGCCTCGCCCTGCGCGGCAAACGCCGTCAGCGGCAGTGTCAGAAGCATTGCCAGCGTCAAAATAAACAAAAGTGCCTTTTTCATAATCGATCATTCCTTTCTTGTCGATCAAAAAATCAAAGTTTCGCAAACGCTTTTTTACCTCCAAGCAAAAAGCCTTCGCATTTTTTGTAGAAATTCAACAAAACTATTGCTTTTTTTCTATTTTCATTATATAATAACCACATAGCATTCGCAAGGTACATATCATCTGCAAATGTGGACAAATCGACTGTGTTTTTTCATAATTGGAGGCTATATGAAAAGCGTTTCCTATTATTCCGAGTTCATTCCCGAACACAACGCCTGCCGTAATGACCGCTATCTCGCGGTCAATTGCACAGGACACGCCGTCTACAGCTATACCCCCGTCGGAAAATCCACCCGAAAAGACTATTATCTGATATACCTTGTCAGCGGAAGCTTCCGCTTTGACCGCCCGTATCAAAGCCGCCTGATGGAATCGGGTGATTTGATCATTATAAATGCCTTTTCCCCCTTTGAATACACCGCCCTGACACCGAGCGTGGATTATTATTGGGTGCATTTTTCAGGACGCGAGGCAAAAGCCCTTCTGGAAAGCCTGCAGCTTGAGACCGACCGTTTTTACCGTGTCGGTCAGCACGAATGCTTTTTCGAAAACTTCCTCGCTCTGTTTCTCTCCTGCTCCGACAAAAGTCCGCTTGCCGAGGATCTGCGCGCCAAAGCCCTGCTTTCGATCCTTCTCGACTTTGCCAAGGCAACCGTCAAGGAGGATGTCGGCGTATCCTCCTCCGCACTCGTTGCACGTTCAACGGCGTATATTCACGAGCATATTGCCGAGCCGCTGACGGTTGCAGACCTTGCCGCACGGGAATATCTTTCAAGCGGCAGATACCGCGAACTTTTCCGCCGCGTGATCGGGATGTCGCCGCAGGAATACATTCTGAGGCTCAGGATCAATATGGCGTGCGACCTGATCACCAACACCCCTTTGCCGATCGCCGAGATCGCCTTGGCGGTCGGTTGTCCCGATTCACGCTATTTCAGCCGTCTGTTTATGAAGCGCGTCGGTATGTCCCCCTCGGACTACCGCAAAAGAAAACAAGCCGAAGCCTGACTCCATTCTGACACCCGAAAGGAATACTTTATGAAACATCTTCTCGTCATCGACGGAAACAGCATTTTAAACCGCCAATACTACGGCATCCGTCCGCTCACCACCAAGGAGGGCATTTTCACAAACGCCGTATTCGGCTTTACCAAGGTACTCTTACACGAGCTTGACACCCTCTCGCCCGATTATGCGGCGGTTGCCTTTGACCTCAAAGACAAGACCTTCCGCCATAAAACCTACGATGCCTACAAGGCAGGCAGACACAAAATGCCCGAGGAGCTTGCGATGCAGTTTCCCTATGCCAAGGAAATGATCGCCGCCCTCGGCTGTCACGTCCTTTCGCTCTCGGGCTACGAGGCAGATGACATTCTCGGTACACTGTCGCGTATGGCAGAAGAGGACACCCATACCTATCTTCTCACCGGTGACCGCGACGCCCTTCAGCTTGTTTCGCCAACCACTACCGTGCTTCTTTGCGGCAATAAGGAAACCACCGCCTTTACCCCCGAGGTCTTTTTTGAAAAATACGGCGTCAGCCCCACGCAGTTCATCGATGTCAAGGCACTGATGGGCGATTCTTCCGATAATATCCCCGGTGTCAGCGGCGTGGGCGAAAAAACCGCCCTCAAAATGATCGCCGAGGCAGGCTCGCTCGATGGGGTTTACGAAAATCTTCCTGCCTATGCCAAAACCCCTGCTCTCTTCCGCAAAATGAGCGAGGGCAAGGATTCAGCCTATCTTTCGAAATTCCTTGCCACCATCGTATGCGATGTACCGCTGGGTATCACGCTTGAAGATCTTGTCAGAAAGCCCAATGACACCGCCGCGCTGTCCGCACTCTTCACAAAGCTTGAATTCACCGCCTTCCATAAGCTCTTAACGCCCACAGAAGACACCCCCGCACCCAAGGAAACAGCCCTTTTGGCGGCAGAGTCGATCACCCTGCCCGAGCTGTTCGGAAGGACCTTTCAAGCCCCCACAGCCCTTTGGATCAAAGAGGGCGCGATCTATCTTGCCGACAGCGCTGAGGCGGCAAGCGGCGTGCGGATCGATGCCGAAGCAGGGGATCTTCCCACCGTCCTTGCTATGGTCGCCTGCCCCTTGATCGTACACGACAGCAAGGCGCTGTATCACCTTTTGTCAAAAGAAACCTTACCCGAAGTCGCCTTCGATACCCTGCTTGCCGCCTATACGCTGGATGCCACGGGCAGTCAGGATATCGAAAAGCTTTCGCTTGCCTATCTCAAAACCCCCTTCTCCCAAGACAACCCCGCCGTTTCGCTCTACCGTCTGTATCAAGCACTTGAAGACCGCCTGACAAAGGAAGACACGCTTCCCCTCTACCGCGATGTGGAAGCCCCCCTTGCCGCCGTCCTGTATCGGATGGAAAAACGGGGCTTTCTCGTGGATCTTCAAATGCTTGAAGACTTCTCGCGCGTGCTTGATCGCGCCGCCGAGGGCTATATGGAAGAGATCTTCCGCCTTTGTGACAAGCGCTTTAACATCAATTCCCCCAAACAGCTCGGCGAGGTACTGTTTGAGGATCTGAAGCTGCCGGTCTTTAAGAAAACCAAAAGCGGCTATTCCACCGATGCCGAGGTACTGGATAAATTACGCCCCTATCACCCCGTGATCGACCTGATTACCGAATACCGCCAAGCCGTCAAGTTCAAATCCACCTATGCCGATGCTCTACCCAAGCTTGCCGATGCCGGCGGACGGGTGCACACCTCCTTCCACCAGACCGTTACCGCCACAGGACGGCTGTCCTCCTCCGACCCCAATCTGCAGAATATCCCGGTCAGAACCGAGCTTGGCAGAGAATTTCGCCGCGCCTTTTCGGCAAAGGAAGGGCATCTTCTCGTGGATGCCGACTATTCGCAGATCGAACTGCGCCTGCTTGCCGCGCTGTCGGGGGATGAAAAAATGATCGCCGCCTTCCAAAGCGGCGCGGATATTCACAGAATCACCGCCTCCGAGGTCTTCAAAGTGCCGCTTGACGCGGTCACACCCGAGCTTCGCAAGCGTGCCAAGGCGGTCAACTTCGGTATCGTCTACGGCATCGGCGGCTATTCGCTCTCGGGCGATATCGGCGTGTCGGTCAAGGAAGCGGGACAGTATATCAAGACCTACAAGGAGACCTACAGCGGCGTGGATCGCTATCTGCAGGCACTGATCACCGAAGGCAAGGAAAAAGGGTATGTCAAGACCCACTATGAAAGACGGCGCTATATTCCCGAGCTGACCGCTCAGAAAGCCGCCCTTCGCGCGTTTGGTGAGCGCGTGGCAATGAATTCCCCGATCCAGGGCACTGCCGCCGACATCATCAAGATCGCGATGCTGCGCGTGGAAAAGGCGTTAGCTGAAAAAGGGCTTGCGGCGCGCCTGATCCTGCAGGTGCACGATGAGCTGATCATCGAAGCCCCCGAAGCCGAAGCGGATGCCGTCAAAGCCCTTTTGCAATACGAAATGGAAAACGCCGTTACCCTCCGCGTCCCCCTGACCGTCGAGGTCTCGGTGGGAAAAACCTGGTACGACTGCAAATGATCTTTGTCCATTCACGATGCGGCACTATCCCACCACGATCGATCCTATCATATAATAAAAACGGCTCTGCGAAACGCAGAGCCGTTTTGCTATTGTATTGATCTATCAAATCAGTCAGCCTTGAATAGCATAAATTCCATCAGACGGATCGAGCCGGAAGAGCCCTTATCTGCCTTGAAAACACGCATTTCAATGTAACGTGCGGTCTGATCGCCGACATTTACGGTAACGACGTCATTCGCGCAGCTTGCCTGATAGTCCACGCTCGTCCAGTTCTTACCGTCTTCAGAAACGAGGATCTCCCACGAAACCATATTGAAGGAATCATTCTTGGAAAGACCTGCGTTGACGAGTACATAGGTATCAAACGCCTTGGATTCACCGAGGTCGATGATAAAGCCGTGGTCAAAGCCCTGAAGCTCATACTTGTAGTCGCTGACAGCAGCACCGCCGCGCCACATCGTATCCAGCTTGCCGTCAAATGCCTTGGCAATGCCTTCACGGTCGGAGATCTGCGAGGAATATTCCACAACCGTGGCATTCAGCGCGAGATTCGTGCCGGAAGGAAGCGTAGGTGTTTCTACATCATTCTGGATGTTCGGGGTATTGGTCTTGTCGCCGGGCGTTACCTTTTCGAGCATCGGATAGGTGGGATTGGGGATACCGGGAAGGTTCTCGGTGCGGAAATTATCCACACAGTTGCCAAAGCCCTTGAATACCCAAGCGCCGCTGCGGCAATCCTTTTCGTACTGCTGACGAACCTCTTCCATCGTCTTGAACTTGCCGCCGGTTGCGGTATAAACAGCCTTGTTGAAGGGAGACTCGGGATCGTAAGGATGGTCGCTGAAGCTCTGGCTTGCGGTCTTGATGGTGTAGTTGATCAGGTCGATCACACCGTATTCATCGGTCGTAACCTTGCCGTCGTTGTTCTTATCGGTAGTCGGGAAGGTCTGGTCAACATAGGAAAGGAAGAGCTTACTGCCGTCGCCGTAGGGCTCCCAGTTCCAGTTCCAGAGGTAGGACTGTGTCTGTACGTTATAGATCTGAACAAACTTGGTGGAATAGCCCCAGTGGAAGTAACGGAAGCCGCCGAAGTTTGCCATATTTTCGGTCCACCACGAGTTGCAGGTGATGACCTTGCCGGTCGAAGGATCGGTCCAATTGTTCTTACCGCCGTAATTGGTCAGTCTGCCATACTGCTGAACCGAGTGCGTGATCTCGTGCGAGAAGAAGCCGAGGTCGCGGGGATTGGAGTTGGCATACGCAACCGATACGCAAACCGTCGTACCTGCGCAGTAAGCAACGCCGTCATAGTTCTTATCTGCCATAAAGGTGATCTGCTTGGGCTCAGAGCCGAACGCAAAGCGAGCATAGAGTCTCGGATATACGTTATAGAAGAGGTCAACCAGATTTGCAAGATAATCGGGATCCTTGATCAGTTCCCAGTCGCCCTGGAACATCAGGGAGTACTGGCTGTCATATTTTGCTGCCGTGATCTCAACAGGAATGGACGCAAGAACCGTCGCGCCGTCATCCACGCAGATGTTGATGTAGAAGGTCTGACCCTTTGCATAAGGAACGGTGCACTTGGCAACACCGGTATACTTACCGCTGCCTGCCTTGGTGACCGTAACGCCGTCCTGCTTATACACAGCGCTTGCTGCCTTACCGCCTTCATCCTTGGTGACCGTCATATAGAAGTTCATCGGAAGGTTGGTGGTAAAGTCAAACATCAGATACGAGCCTGCCTTGGCGGTTACGCTCTTCCAGGAAGCCTGAACGATCGTGTTGACCTCGGTAACGGTGATCTCGTTCGTACCGTCTGCCTTGGATTCTACCCTAGCGCCGATCGTGCCGAGCTTTCTGACCTCTGCATACTTCATTTCGGTCTTGTTGCCGTTTTCATCGAGCAAGAACCACGTGCGGTTCTTGTATTCCATACCGATCTTAGCGGTAACATCGGTGGCACTGCCAAAATACTGGAATTTGGTGGTGTCGATATCACCCTTGCTTACCCACTGTTCTTCGTTCAGAACCGCGGTGTAGTTCTCGGTCTTTTCGAGCTTGCCTTCAGGCTCGGTGGTCTCGGTTTTTTCTTGTGTTGTGGTTGTTTCGCCGCCGCCCACAGTTGTTGTGGGAGCTGTGGTGCTATCCGTGCCGTCCTGCGTGGTCGTTTCGGGTGTAGCGCAAGCTACCATCGCGATCGCAAGCACGAGAAGCATAACGATAAGCAATAACTTTTTCACGGTATTACCTCTCTTTGGTTATTTTGACATTAAGTCTTTTATTATTCTACCATAACCAAACCAAAAAAGCAACCGATTCCGTTTCTTTTTTCAAGGTATCTTGTAAAAAAACTGTGAAGAAATTGAAAATTCCAACCGTTGACACGGCAAAAACGCGTTTACTCGGTCTTGTACAGCATCCATTCGTTGATACGCACCACGCCGGTATCGTTTTTGGCGCTCTTGTGAATGCGCAGTTCAAGATAGCGAGCCTCCTGCAAGCCGATATTGACGGTAACGACATCGGCAGTCATTGAGGTCTGATAGTCCACCGAGGTAAAGGTCTTACCATCCTTGGAAATCAGGATCTCCCACGAAGCGGTATTGAACAGATCGTTCTGCGAAATGCCCGCATTCACCAGTACGTAGGTGTCGAAGGTTTTGACTTCGCCAAGATCCACGATCACCGCCTGCTGTGCACCCTTCAGAACGGCAAAATAGTCTTTGACGGTTGATTTCGAGCCATACCACTGCGTGGTGAGATTGCCGTCAAACATCATTTCAGCACCCTTGCTTACCGAATTCGCGCTCGATACCTTGACGACCGTCGCCCCGAGAAGAAGATTCTCTCCTTCGGGAAGCGTAGGCGTTTTGGTTTCGTTCTGTTCGGTTACGGGGTTCTTGATATTGCCGGGCGCTTCTGTTACCATCATCGGATAATTCGGATTGGGTACGCCCTTGATATTTTCGGTAATGAAGTTATCCTGATAATTCGCAAAGCCGTTCACGCGGAAGGCACCGCTGGCAATGTCCTCCTGATAGACCGAACGGATCGCATCAAGACAGTCAAACTGACCGCCCGTGGCATCATAAACCGCGCGGCTGAAGGGGGTATTGGGATTGGTGGGCGTATCATAGATCAGCACATCGGAATGCTTGATCACATAATTGATCCTGTCGATCACACCAAGCTCTTCAGGCTGGGCAACGCCGTCGCCGTTTTTATCAACCGTCGGGAACTTCCAGTCAAGATACGAAAGAAATACCTGACAGCCGTCGCCGTAGCCTGCGTAGTTTTCGCCCCAGTTGATAAATTCCTCGGCATCATAGAACTGAATATATTTGGTGGAATAGCCCCAGTGGAAATAGCGGAAGCCGCCGTAGGAAGCCATATTTTCGGTCCACCACGCATCGTAAGTCACACCGTTATAGGTACTGGTCTCGCCGTAATTCAGCTTGCCGCCGTACTGCTGTACCGAATGCGTGATCTCGTGCGAGAAAAAGCCGATGTCATACGGTTGTTCGTTGGCATATGCCGTCGAAACGCAAACGATCGTACCTGCACAGTAGGCAACGCCGTCATAATTCTTATCGGCAACGAAAGAAATGGTCTTGGGCACATTGGGGTCACCCACGCCCCAACGGGCATACAGTCTCGGATAGACATTGTAAAACAGATCAACAAGATCGGAAAGATAGTCTTCCCTCTTGACAAGCTCCCAGTCGCCCTGGAAGATCAGCTTGAATTCCGAGTCGTATTTCGGCTCGGTAGTGTGAACGGGGATCGAAGCAAGCACCACATCCCCACCGCCCGTGCAAAGATTGATATAGAAGGTCTGATCCTTGCTGTGCGGAACGGTGCATTTGGCAATACCGGCATACGAGCCGTCACCCGCTTTCGTGGCATAAATATTGTCTTCTGTGTAAAGAGCAGCGCTGGCTTTCCCACCCTCGGTCTTGGTGACCGTCACGATGTAATCGAGCGGCAGATTCGCCGTAAAGTCAAACATCAGATACGAGCCTGCTCTTGCGCTCACGCTCTTCCACGCAAGCTGCACCTTCACATCGATCGCCGTAAAGAAGATCTCGTTTGTGCCGTCATCCAGTGTGTTGACCGTAACGCCCATCATACCGAGCTTTTTCACATCGGCATACTTGATCTCGGTCTTCGAGCCATCGTCATTTTGCACATAATACTTGCGGTTTTTATATTTTGCAGCAATCTGCGGGGCAATATCGTCACCGACGCCGCACAAAACAAACTGATCGGTGTCAATGGCAGTGCCGCCATCCCAGACCGCACCGTTCAAGACCGCGGTATAGTCCTCACTCTCTTCCAGCTGATCGGTCGAAGGGGGCGCCTCTGTGGTCGTTTCGACAGTCGTCGTCACGGTAGGGGTAGCCGTTGTATCCTGTGTTGTGGAGGTCGTTACATCAGGATTGCCGCAAGCCGCAAGGACAAGAGCAACCGCCAGAAACGTAAGAAGAATCCAAAGCTTTTTCATAAAATCACTCCATCTGTTTTTTCCACCGCACAATCGGGTGGTTGTATATAGTATACAATCATTCCTCGCCCGCTTTCAATATTTTTTTCATAACGCACAAAAATAGTACACAGATATCCTTGAATAACTCAAAAACACACAGCCCCCAACAAAATGTTGAAAGTTCGGCTACGCAACCGCCGCGCTGTGGCGTTTGCTTCGCTCGCACTCAGGCGTGCCTAAGTGCAGATGACACGAAAGGGGGGAGCGTTCAGCACAATTGGAGTAGCCGTGTCATCTGCACTTAGACTTTGTCCAAGTGCGAGCGGAAGTCGAACCCGACCATAGGAGGGTGCCGCATAGCGGCAGGATCTCGGCGCGAATGAGCGTTCAAACAAGTTACCGCAGGAAAAATAAAATGCGCCGTTTTCAAACGCTGTCGAAGAGTGTGAGCGTTTGAAAACGGCTGATTTGCTATAAAGATATTGTTTTTTCTTGGAAAACTTTTTGAAAAAAGTTTTCCAAACCTTTCCAAAACTTTTGGATTGGGGCGACAGGGGTATTGCGACAGCAAAACTTTTAAAAAGGGTGACAGGGGTGGTGTATACGGCATTGCGGACAGGCACTTTACGCGATCACGCCGCCGAATAACACCGTGCCGTTTTTATAAAAGACCGCCGACTGCCCTTTGCAAGGGGTACGCTGGGGGGTATCAAACCGAACAAAGGCACCCGTTTCTTCAAATGTCACACGGCAGGGCACGGGCTTTGCGGCATAACGGATCTTGACCTCCGCGATGACCGTATCCCCCACATTGGCGTCACACAATGCCTGAAATACGAGATCCTTCACATAAACCGTATCTCTCGCCGTCTCTTCCTTGGAAGAAAGCGTGACCGTTAAGGTTTCGGGATCGATCGCGGTCACAAACGCGGGATAACCGAGCGCCACGCCAAGATGCTTGCGCTGACCGACGGTATAGTGCACAATACCGCGATGCTTGCCCAGCACCTCGCCCGTCGGCGAAACAAAATTCCCCGCTTCAAAGGCACGGTGTGCCTCTTTTCCGCGATACCGCCTGATAAACCCGACATAATCCCCATCGGGAATGAAGCAAATATCCTGACTTTCCTTCTCCTTGGCGGCAGACAGCGAAACGGCAAGTGCCTCTTCCCGGACTGCCTTCTTTTCGGCATCGGCAAGCGG
The DNA here is from genome assembly GCA_017453405.1 of Clostridia bacterium. Classification (GTDB taxonomy): domain Bacteria; phylum Bacillota; class Clostridia; order Oscillospirales; family CAG-272; genus RGIG1993. Next base: position 756 of record JAFTKF010000170.1, on the reverse strand, counting down.
TGTCAGAAGCATCGAAAGCATATCCTGCGAAAGGCCCCACAGCATATAGCTCTGGTCCTTGGTAAGATCCTGCGCCACAGCGAGTGCAAATCTGCCGTTTTCCTTGACAACACGGGCATAATGCCCCGTCGCGTAATAGGCAAAGCCCTGCTTTTTGGCTTCTTCATACAGCAGTGCCATTTTGACATAGCGGTTGCAGACGACACAGGGATTCGGCGTTCTGCCGTTTTCGTATTCGGTCACGAAATTGTCGATCACATAATGGGCAAAACGATCCTTGGCGTCGATTCTGATCAAATCAATGCCCACCTCGCTTGCGGCGATCTCGGCACTTTTGGTATCAGTGTGCTCCGAAAAAACGAGGACGGCCCCCACCACCTCATAGCCCGCCTTCTGCAGAAGGCGCGCCGCGTAGGTGGAATCAAGACCGCCGCTCATTCCCAGAAGAACACGTGTCTTCGGGGTATTCATCATTCCGCGTGAGTCGAGCAGGAATCGCAGGAATCACAGCAACCGTCGCAAACGATCGCTTCTGCGGGCACTTCCTCGCCACGTCTTGTGTAATAGTCAGCAATCGCCGCCTTGACTGCCTCCTCGGCAAGCACAGAGCAGTGCACCTTCACGGGCGGAAGACCGTCCAGCGCTTCCACCACTGCCTTATTGGTCAGCGTAAGCGCTTCACTTACGCTCTTACCCTTGATCATCTCGGTCGCGATCGAGGAGGTCGCAATGGCAGCACCGCAACCGAAGGTCTTG
>JAFTKF010000169.1 GCA_017453405.1 Clostridia bacterium | reverse complement strand
GTTGCCAAAGACAATATCTACGGCTGTCAGTTCCACCCCGAAAAAAGCGGCGCGGTCGGGCTGAAGATCCTGAAAGCCTTTCTTGAACTGTAACAAAAGGAGCTTCTTATGCTGATTTTTCCCGCTATTGATCTGTATGAAAAAAAAGCCGTCAGGCTCTATCAGGGTGACTACCGACAGATGACCGTCTACAGCGACGATCCCGTGGCAGTTGCCAAGGATTTTGAAAAACAAGGCGCCAAATGGATCCACACCGTCGATCTGGAGGGTGCGAAGGACGGCACGACCCCCAATCTTGACATCGTCACAGCCATTGCCAAGCATACGGGGCTTTCCGTGGAGATCGGCGGAGGCATCCGCTCGATGGAAACTATCGAAGCCTATCTTGCGGCAGGGGTCAGCCGTGTCATTCTGGGCACAGCCGCTGTAGAGAACCTGCCGTTTTTGCAACAAGCCCTTGCGACCTACGGCGAGTATATTGCCGTGGGCGTGGATCTCAAGGACCGCAAGATCGCCGTGCGCGGCTGGCGCGAAACGGCTGCCACCGATACCCACGCTTTTCTGAAAACACTTGAGGATATGGGGCTTTCCACTGTCATTTGCACCGATATTGCCAAGGACGGCGCGATGCAAGGGGCATCTCACACGCTGTATGAAGAGCTTTCCGCACGCTACCGCTTCAACCTCATCGCCTCGGGGGGTGTTTCCTCACTGGACGATATCCGCCGCCTGAAGACCCTTGGGCTATACGGCGCTATCATCGGCAAAGCCTACTACACCGGCGCGATCGCTCTTTCTGAAGCCATTAAGGAGGCACAATGATCACCAAACGCATCATTCCTTGCCTTGACGTCAAAAACGCAAGAGTTGTCAAGGGCACGAATTTCAAGGGTCTTGCCGATGTGGAAGACCCCGTCACGCTTGCCAGATATTACAGCGACAACGGTGCTGACGAGCTGGTGTTTTACGATATCACCGCCTCCAGCGAGGGGCGCGCTCTTTTTACCGATATCCTCACCGAGGTCGCACGCACGATCTTCATTCCTCTGACGGTGGGGGGCGGTATCAATAGCCTTGCCGACTTTGACCGCGTTCTCAAATGCGGCGCGGATAAGGTCAGTGTCAACTCGGGCGCGATCCGCAATCCCGCACTGATCGGGGAAGCCGCCAAGCGCTACGGCGATCAATGCGTGGTGCTGTCGGTCGACATCAAGCGCGTCGGGGGCAAATTCACCGTCTTTTTCCAAGGGGGGCAGAGAAAACACGGGGCTTGACGCCATTGAATGGATCAAGCAGGGTGTTGCCTCGGGAGCAGGTGAGATCGTCGTCAACTCGATCGATACCGACGGTGTCAAACGTGGCTTTGACCTTGAAATGCTGAAGGCTGTGAACGATGCCGTCAGCGTTCCCGTGATCGCCTCGGGCGGCGCGGGCTGTATCGAAGATTTTATCACACTTTTCAAGACCCTCCCCACCGTGGATGCGGGTCTTGCCGCCTCGATCTTCCATTTCGGTGAGGTCGAGATCAATACCCTGAAACAAGCCCTGCGCGATGCGGGCATTACGGTTCGTCTGTAACCGAAAACGCAACCAACAGTTGCCTTCAGAAAGGATCTATCGCTATGATCGATATCAACAGCTTAAAATTTGACGAAAAGGGACTGATTCCTGCCGTTGTCCTGCACGCAGAGACCGGCAGACTCCTCACCCTTGCTTATATGAACCGCGAAAGCCTTGCCATCACGCTGGAAAAGGGACTCACCTGCTTTTTCAGCCGCTCCCGTCAGACGCTCTGGCTGAAGGGCGAGACCTCGGGCAATTATCAGAAGGTGGTATCCATCACTGCCGACTGCGACAGGGATGCCTTGGAGGTCAAGGTATTACCCGAAGGCCCTGCCTGCCATCTCGGCACAGACTCCTGCTTTGAAAATCTGCTTTTTGAAAGCGATGAACACCATCCCTTCACACTGTCGGGTCTTATGTCCCTGATCGAGGGCAGAAAGCTTGACAAAAAGGAAGGCTCGTATACCACCTATCTCTTTGAAAAGGGCATTGACAAGATCCTGAAGAAGGTGGGCGAGGAATGCACCGAGGTCATCATCGGCGGCAAGGCGGGCGACAAGAAGGAAACGATTTACGAAATTGCCGATCTGACCTATCACGTTATGGTGCTGATGATCGAAATGGGCATCACGCTGGAAGACATTCACAAAGAGCTTGCCTCGCGTCACGTGATCGACAAAAAGGTCAAGCAAGAGAAGATGACCACATGATCCTTGCCGATTTTCACACCCATACCACCTATTGCGATGGCAAACATACGCCCCGCGAAATGATCGATGCCGCAATTGCCAAAGGCTTTCGCGCCATCGGCTTTTCGGTGCACGCCTATACCGCGATCGACACCTCCTACTGCATTCCCAAGGAAAGGACCTCAGCCTATCTTGCCGAATTACGGGCACTGCGGCAGGAATATGCCGACAGGATCACCGTCTATATCGGCGCGGAGGTGGATGCCTATGCCGAGACACCGTGTGAGCCCTTTGACTACCTGATCGGCTCGGCGCACTATGTCAAGGTCGGCAAGCACTATTTCGATGTTGACGCTTCCCCCGAGCAGACCAAAGCCGTGATCGACACCTATTTTGAGGGAAACAGCGATCTGTATGCCGAGGCGTATTACGAAGCGCTCGCAACCGTTGGTTGCCACAAACCCGATATCATCGGGCATTTTGACCTGTTGACCAAGTTCAACGAACAAGAACTGCTGGTAGATCCCGATACTCCGCACTACCGCGCCGTATGGCGGGCGTGCGCCGACACGCTGCTGGCGCTGCACGTGCCCTTTGAGATCAACACCGGCGCGATCTCGCGTGCTTGGCGCTCAACACCCTATCCCGCGCCGGATATTCTGTCCTATCTGAACGAACGCGGGGCGCAGTTTATTCTGTCGGGCGATGCCCATTCTGCCGCAACCGTCGGCTTTGGCTTTGAAGAAGCCCAAGCATACGCCGCCCGTGTCGGCATTCGGCATTTTGTCAACAATTCTGTGCATTTTGAACAAAAATAGGCACGAAAAATTGCCACTGAGCAAGAAAGAGCATAAAAAAACTCAATTAAATGAACTGACTTTTTCACAAAACTGTGCTATACTTGAAGTATGATCAAAATAGCACAGTTTTGTTCTGTTTTGTCAAGAACTTTTCAACGCAAGAAAGGATACAAAGTTATGAAGCGTCTCGTCTGCCTTATGCTGGCGCTGGTAATGCTCGGCAGTGTGCTTGTGCTCCCCGCGTGCAGCGACGACCCCGTTGTAACCACAACATCCACCACCACATCAAAGGAGAATCCTATTGTGACTACCAATCCCGTAACAACCACCAAAAATCCCGATGCAACCGTCATACCCGTGCCGGATGCCGATCTGTACGCGCTTTTTGTTGATGATATGCCGAATCCCGTCGGCATCGACAACAAAGAACCGAACTTCAGCTGGAAAACCAATTCCGACCGTCTCGGTTGGGCGCAGGACAGCTATCAGATCGTCGTAAAAGCAGGCGATACCACCGTTTGGGACAGCGGCAAGGTCAAGTCCGACAAATCCTTCGGTATTGACTATCAGGGCGATACCCTCATTTCCTCGACCGAGTACACCTGGCAGGTCACCGTCTGGGATGATAAGGGTGCGGCTTCCGCTTCCGAAAAAGCAACCTTCGAAACAGGACTTCTGGAGCGCGGCGCATTCCTTGATACCAACTATATTTCGCTGGAAAACAAGAATCTCTACGACGGCACGACCTATACCATCGATTTCGACTTCATTATCAATGAAGACAATCAGGGCTTCTGCTTCGGTATGAAGGACACGGGCACGTTTGTCTGCTGGCAAGTCAATGCCTCGACCGGCGGCGATAAGGTTCTGCTCCGTCCGCACTTCAAGTCGCAAGGCAACTGGACGGCATACCCCGGCGGTCCCGGCAACGTGCAGGCAGTGGATATCACCGCCGCTGTGGGCTATAACCCCACCGAAATCGTCGGTAAGACGGTTCACGAACGCATTGAAGTCAACGGCAGAGTGGTCAAGACCTATTTCGGCAAGGACGAAAACAGCCTGACGCTCGCTTCTACCTATACGCACTCGACCACCATTCCGCTCGTCAATATCGGCTTCCGTCACAGCTCGGTCTCGGGTGCGGAAATTGAAATTGCCACCTATGACAATATCGTCATCCGCGACAAGGACGGCAATACCCTTTACGAGAATGATTTCTCGTCGGGTAAGCTTGACTTTACCGGCGCATCCCACGCCGCACTCGTTGACGAAGCGCTCAGAGTCGGCACGACCGGCAATGTCGGTGAAAACATCTATGTTCGTACATCGGGCGACGGTCTTCCTGCCTTCCGCAAGGAGATCACCGTCAAAAATGGTCTTGTTTCGGCAAAGCTTTACACCTCGGGTCTTGGCGTTTATGAATCCTATGTCAACGGCAAGCGCGTGGGCAGAGTCTATGAAGACGGCAGTGTGGAATACCACGAATTAAAGCCCGGCTTCACCGAAATGGCTGACCGCAAGTTCTATAATACCTACGATATCACAAGCTACCTCACCGAAGGCAAAAACGCGCTGTCTGCCGTCGTTTCGAAGAGCTGGTGGAGCGATGCCGCCGCCAACCGCTTCGGCAAGGAAGATGCGTATCTTGCCAAGCTGATCCTCACCTACAGCGACGGCAGTAAAGAGACCGTCGTGACCGATACCTCGTGGAAAACCGCGAGAGCCTCGGCTGTCACCTATGCTGACATTTTCACGGGCGAAAGCTATGACGCTCGCATTTCCGAAGACTTTATGCTGGCAGGCTTTGACGATTCCGATTGGGTAAATGCCAAGATCAACAACGAATTTACCGGCGAGATCGTCGCTTGGCAGGGCTCGTACATCACGGTACGCGAAGACCTTGAACGCGATCCCGTTTCGCTGACCGTCTTCAATGGCGCTGTCGGCGCCACCTCTTCGGCTTACGGCAAGATCAACGTGCTGACCAAACAGACCGAAGGTGCTGTTACCCTGAAAAAGGGTGAGACTCTGCTTGTCGACTTCGGTCAGAACTTCGCAGGCTGGGAATGCTTCACCGTTTCGGGTAAGGCAGGAACGATCCTCTCTGTACGCCACGGCGAGATCTTAAACGACAACAACGGCGAGCACGCACGCGGCAATGACGGTCCCGGCGGCTCGATCTATAACGCTAACTACCGCTCGGCAAAAGCCTCGACCACCTATACCCTCTCGGGCAAGGGCGAAGAGACCTACCATCCCTCCTTTACCTTCTACGGCTTCCGCTATATCGAGATCACCGCAACCGACGATATCACGATCCACAAGGTAAGCGGTCAGGTCGTGACCTCGGTCGACACCGATACCGGCTTTATGACTACCACCGATGCCGATATCAATCAACTTCTTTCCAACATCCGTTGGGGTCAGTATTCGAACTATCTCTCAGTCCCCACCGACTGCCCGCAGCGTGACGAACGTCAGGGCTGGACGGCTGATACGCAGGTATTTGCCAAGGCAGGCTCGTATTTCGCCTACTCCAAGAGCTTCCTTGAAAAGTTTATGACCGATATGCGCGATGCGCAGAACAGCGAGGGCGCATATCCCGGTACAGCTCCCACGGGCGCTTATGCAGGCGCAGGCTGGGGCGGCACGGGCTGGGCTGATGCAGGTGTGATCGTACCCTATACCCTCTACATCCACTACGGCGATACCAAGGTGATCCTTGAAAACTGGGATTCGATGCAGTGGTATGTCGATGAATATCTCGCAAGAGTCGGAGGCCCGCAGAACATCTGGGGCGACTGGCTGGCGTATGAATCCAACGACGCCACCATTCAGTCGATGCTGTCGGTTGCCTTCTATGCTTGGGACGGACTGATGATGGCAGAAATGGCAAAGGCAATCGGCAAGGATGCAGATGCTGAACGCTACCTCGCACTGTACGAAGATCAGAAGCAGCGCTTCATCGAAACCTACGTCACCTCGACGGGCAGACTCAGAAGAACCGAGCAGTCGGTATGTCTGTACGCGCTGTATCTTAACCTGCTTCCCGATGAAAAATCCTACAACACCGTTCTCAACCAGCTCACCACCAATATCAAGGCAAGAGGCAATAAGCTCGGCACGGGCTTCCTCGGCACGGCAATCATTATGCAGACCCTGACCAAGGTCGGCAGAAGCGATCTTGCCTACACGCTTCTGTTACAGCACGATAATCCCTCGTGGCTCTACTCGGTCGATCAGGGCGCTACCACGATCTGGGAGCGCTGGAACTCCTACACCATCGAATCGGGCTTTGGCGATGTCGGTATGAACTCCTTCAACCACTACGCCTATGGCGCGGTCGGCGGCTGGATGTTCGAATCGATGGCAGGTATCGGTGCTGATCCCGAAAATCCCGGCTTCAAGAACGTACTTCTCGCACCGCAGCCCGATATGCGCGATACCGATACGCGCCTCGGCTGTGAAGCTACCTACGATTCGCCCTACGGCACGATCAAGGCGTCCTCGCAGTATGAAGGCGATACCTGGACCTATGCGTTCACGCTTCCCGCCAACACCACGGGCACGCTGACGATCCCTGCCGACAGTGCCGATATTACCATCAACGGCAAGGCAGTTTCCGCTCTCACGGCAGAAGACGGCGTTACGTTGCTCTCCTCGACTGACAGCACGACCACCTTCTCGGTCGTATGCGGCAGCTTCACGGTTGTCACCAACCTGAAATAATCGATCCTGCAAGCCCCTTTGACCCTCGTCCAAGGGGCTTGCACTGCCCATAGTTCCGCAAATCGTCACCAGTTGTAAATAAATTGTAAATTCTCGAAAAAACTAATGCAATTCGCATTTTTATATGGTATAATCTTTTCGCAATGCGTAGGGGGATTTCTGCGCAAATGCCTGAAACCGTTATCGACAGCTCGGCTTACGGGTGTAATTCACCTGCCGTTTGCTTAGCTGTACGAAATATATTATTTTTATGAGGTGAAAACCATGCTTGAGAAAGAAGTAAAGCAACAGATCATCGTTGACAATGCTGTCCACGAAGGCGACACCGGCTCGCCTGAAGTCCAGATCGCTATCCTTACCAAGAGAATTGCGGATCTTACCGAACATCTGAAGAAGAACCCCCACGACAACCACAGCCGTCGCGGTCTTTTCAAAATGGTTGGTAAGAGAAAGAACTTCCTCAACTATCTGATGAAGAAGGATATCGAAAGATACCGCGCAATCGTTGCAAAGCTCGGTCTGAGAAAGTAATCACACACAAAAGGGCGTATCTTTCGGCGCGTGCCGTCATACGCCCTTTTCTGCGATTCACTTCAACGAAAAATTCCGAACGGCACTCGGAAAGCTTCAAACGCAACTTACAGAATGTGCCGTTCACACACCCTTTTTGTAAGATCTTAGAAATATTTCGTTTTCGCTGAGCGAAATGCGGTCATTGACTGCAAGAAATATTTCCGAACGGCACTCGGAAAGCTTCAAACGCAACTTACAGAATGTGCCGTTCACACACAATCACATGGAGCAATTGAATATGAATAATGAATGCCCGCCACGATACCGATGGACAAGCGTTCGGTCACACCGAAGAGCGTTCACTATTCACTATTCAACAATGCTCCGCCACAATACTATCAAACGGAGGAAAGTATCAAATGTTTGAAAACTACAAGGTATTTAAAACAGAGATCGCAGGCAGACCCTTTATCGTGGAAACCGGTAAGGTAGCAGGCCTTGCCAATGGCTCCTGCCTCGTTCGTTACGGCGAAACCTCGATTCTCGCCACCGCAACCGCATCCGCTAAGCCCAGAGAAGGCATTGACTTTTTGCCCCTTTCGGTCGACTTTGATGAGCGTCTTTACGCAGTCGGCAGAATCCCCGGCGGCTTTTTGCGCCGCGAAGGCAGACCGTCCGAAAAGGCGATCCTCACCTCGCGTGTCATCGACCGCCCCATCCGTCCCTTGTTCCCGAAGGATCTGCGTAACGATGTAGCCCTCAACCTGCTCGTGCTCTCTGTCGATAACGACTGCGCACCCGAAGTTGTCGGTATGCTCGGCGCATCTCTCGCTCTCTCGATCTCGGATATTCCGTGGAACGGCCCGATTGCAGGCGTTCACGTAGGTCTTGTTGACGGCGAGCTCGTCATCAACCCCACCAGCGAGCAGAGAGAACGGTCGGCTCTTCAGCTCACCGTTGCCGCATCGGAAAAGAAGGTCGTTATGATCGAAGCAGGCGCAAATGAAGTTGACGACGACACGATGTATGATGCCATTATGCTCGCTCACGAGGAAGCCAAGCGCCTCTGCGCCTTCATCAACGAAATCGTTGCAGAAGTCGGCAAGCCCAAGTTCAGCTATCCTTCCTGCGAGCTTGACCACGATATGTTCGACGAGATCTTCGCATTCTGCGAAAAGGATCTGATGGTCGCTCTCGATACCGACGACAAGACGGTTCGCGATGCCAGAATGCAGCCCATTCAGGACGCAATCGTTGAAAAGTTCTCGGAAAAGTATCCCGACCTCGATGTGGTTCTTCCCGAGCTTGTTTACAAGATGCAGAAAAAGGTCGTTCGCCGCTGGCTGCTTGTTGACAAGAAGCGTGTAGACGGCAGACGCCTTGACGAGATCCGTCCCCTCGCCGCTGAAGTAGACCTTCTTCCCAGAGTTCACGGTAGCGGTCTCTTCACCAGAGGTCAGACACAGGTTCTCACGGTTGCCAC
>JAFTKF010000168.1 GCA_017453405.1 Clostridia bacterium | reverse complement strand
TGTAGTCGTCGGGCATTTCCTCCCGTCCCGTGCCGTCGGCTTTGGGATATTTGCCGGCAAACACGCGCGCCGGCCACGGGCAGACCTCATACGAGGCGACATCGGGGTGAAAGAGCGCGGCAACCACCGTTTTATAGTAATTTTCGCGGTAGTCTGCCCAGGTGTAGCGCGGATTATCTTCAATGGGGTCTTGCAAAAACCACATTTTTCTGCCGGTGCCCCTGACAAGCTCTTGCATTACGCCGTATTCCAGAAACGCCGTTTCGAAGGTGCGTTCCTTCGTTACGCCGCGATAGGTATTTTTCTCGCGGGATGTACCCGTCCAGATCTGGGCAATATAGCCGTCGACCGTCGGAAGGTCGATGAGAGAAGATTCGGGGGAGACGATGCGCCACTGGGTATAGTTGATCAGCGAATGGGTGGGCACGTAAAACCGCAGAACGCGGTTGTATTTCGTCAGGGCATATTCCTTCAGCTCGGCGCAAAGGCGGTCGAGGGTACGGGTATAGAGATACTGCTTCAAGCGGGATGCCATATACTGTGCCTCGGCGGACGATTGCGGATCTTGCCAGTCTTCCTTATAAAAGAGCTTCCATTCGCGCTTGAAGGCTTCGGAGTAGCCCGAAGCGACCCAGAACTCCGGCTCTTCCAAGTGGATCGCTTCCACGCCGTAGTCCACGGCTTTTTTGAGGTTTTCGGCAAGATAATGCGAAAACGAGACGGCGGGTACCATATAGGGCACGAATTTGCCGTGGCTGATATCCGAGCCGTCGCGACGGGTCTGCCCTTCGTCAAAATGCTTTCTGCCGTCGAATTTCCCGAAAAGATAGTCCTGATATTCTCCCCACGATACGCCGGTCATCAGGTGAATGACATAACCGCGGCGCTTGTAGTGCGCAATACGCTTTTTGAGATCGTGGAAGCCGTAGACCATCACGAAATCGCATTGCACATCGTAACGGGGGTCATAGTCGCGTGCTTCCTGCACGCCGGTGCGTTCTTCCTCTCGCGGATACAGTTTCATAGCGTTTCTCCTTGTTTTATAACGGTTTATGGGATTCAGAGGGTCTTGATCTGTATATCGCGCGACCAGTCGGGATCATAGGCGTGAAGACGGGCGGCGCTTTCTTCGGTAAGGGTTACGGTGAGCGTCCTGCAGCCATAAAAGGCGTATTTCTCCACTTCCTGTATACTGTTTGGCAGGGTGAGTGCGGTGAGCGCGCGACAGCGCGTAAAGACATAGTGATCGATGGCGCGAAGCCCTTCGGGCAGGGTGAGGGAGGAAAGGGCAGTACAGTCGCTGAACACCCCCTCCGCGAGGCGAACAAGCGACTTGGGAAGGTGCACCTGTGTGAGGGCGGAGCAGCCGAGAAAGGTATCCTCGGCAAGGCAGGGAAGTTCCTCGGGGAGCGTGACTTCGCGAAGGGCTGAGCATTTCGCGAAGGCTTCGGGGTCGATCGTTTTGACCGTATTGGGCAGGGTGATGCAGGTAAGGATCGGATTTTTGGAAAAAGCACCCCACGAGAGGGTCATAAGCCCCTTGCCGAAGGAAAAGGCGGCGATCTTGGACATCGAAAAGGCGTGATGCCCGATGATCCTGACCGAATCGGGGAGGATCACTCTGCCGATCGTCGCGGGCAGGTCAAAGCACGCCCATTCGCCGAGGGCAGTGATCGGAACGCCATCTGCTATATCGGGCAGGGTAAGGGTCTCGATCGTTTCCCGCTTCGGTATGAGCTTCATCAGGGTTGCGTTTTCGTCGTCTATCACGCGCACGGTGTAGTCGGCGTACTCATCCGAGAGGGTCACCTCGCGTAAGAAAGGCGCTTTTTGATAGGATACGTAAATATCCTCTTCATAGCTATAGGTAGAGCTATAGGCAGACATACGGCGGTATCCTCCTTGGGTATTTTGGATTTTTTTCTGTTTGTATTGTAACACGTTCCGCGTGATCTGTCAAGACGCTTGCCGATGCCAAAAGAGATGACAATTTTACCTGCTTGGTTTTGTAAAATTTATACAAAATCGATGCCGATGAAAAAAGTTGTCTTGACAATATGACAAAAGCATATTATAATAAACAGTGGTGTAGTCTCAGAATACCGTTTAGGTTCTGACCTATGGGGTATACTGAGTCTGTATGTTCCGGTTGTAACATAGCGTTACTGTAAACATAATTTGGAAAGGTAGAATAAGTGATGAAGTTTTCTCTTCCCGGGATTCACGTTCCTCACAGAAAGCATACCGAGGATTCCCTCGGAGAACGGATGACTGCCGTCGGCAGTGTCACGATTCCGACCGTAATGCACATCGGCAAGCCCGCACGCGTTTGTGTCAAGGTCGGGGATGCCGTATCGGTCGGTACGCTGATTGCTGAGGCAGACGGGGCACTCTCCTCCCCGATTTACGCATCGGTATCGGGAAAGGTGACGAAAATTGTCGATATGATGCTGTCAAACGGCAAAACCGCGCCCGCGGTGGTGATCACCTCCGATGGCGCAATGACCCCCGATCAAGGGATTACACCCCCGAAAATCTCCTCGCGTGAGGACTTGATCGAGGCGATCCGCCGATCGGGTATTGTCGGTCTTGGCGGTGCGGGCTTCCCGACACACGTGAAATTTGCCGCCGATCCCGACAAGATCGAAGCACTTGTCATCAACGGCGCGGAATGTGAGCCCTATATTACCTCGGATACCGTGACGATGCTCACACGCGCGGCGGATATCGCAACTGCTCTTCGCGTGCTGATGAAATATCTTGCGATCCCGCGCGTGATCATTGCGATCGAAAACAATAAAAAGAAGGCAATTGCCGCAATGGAAGCGCTGGCAAGTACACTGGAGGGCGTAGAGGTCCGTGTGCTTGACTCCCGTTATCCGCAGGGTGCGGAAAAGGTTCTTGTCTATCACACGCTGGGGCGTGTCATTCCGATGGGCAAGCTTCCGCTCGATGTGGGCTGTATCGTTGCCAACGTGACGACGGTTGCGGCGATCGGCAGTTATCTCTCGACGGGTATGCCTCTTGTGGAAAAATGCATTACGGTGGACGGCGGATCGGTGAAGACGCCGAAGAATATCACCGTTCCGATCGGCACCTCCCTTGCCGATGTGTTCGCCTATTGCGGCGGCTTTACTTCCGAGCCTGCCAAGGTGATCTACGGCGGCCCGATGATGGGCACTGCCGTGAACGATATGACAGCTCCCGTTCTCAAAAATACCACCGCGATCTTGGCATTGACCGAAAAGGAAGCAAAGCTTCCCAAAACGACGGCGTGTATCCGTTGCGGTTCTTGCACCAATCACTGCCCCTTCGGGCTGAATCCCGCGGCAATGGCACGTGCCTATGAACGCCGCGATGCCGAGGCTTTGCAGGATCTTTGCCTGTCGCTTTGTATGGAATGCGGCTCGTGCAGCTTTATTTGCCCTGCCAACCGTCCTCTGGTACAGACCAACAAGCTGGCAAAGGCATATCTTCGTGAAATGAAAGCAAAGGAGGGAACATAATGACGACCCTTCACGTTTCCACTTCGCCCCATATTCATTCGGGGCGTTCCACACAGGGCATTATGCGTGATGTGCTCATTGCGCTTGCGCCCACCTCACTTGCCGGTGTGATCTTGTTCGGCTGGCGCGCACTTTTGGTGCTTTTGGTTTCGGTGGCATCTGCCGTGGGCTTTGAAGCACTGTATGCTTGGATCTTGAAGCGCTCGCAGACGGTCGGTGATCTGTCGGCGGCGGTGACAGGTCTTCTGATCGGCTTGAATCTTCCTGCCAATGTTCCGATCTGGCAGGTGGTGATCGGTAATCTCTTTGCGATCATCGTGGTCAAATGTCTGTTTGGCGGTCTTGGCTGTAATCTTGTGAATCCCGCAGTGACC
>JAFTKF010000167.1 GCA_017453405.1 Clostridia bacterium | reverse complement strand
TATATGATACTATGGCGTTCTATCGTCGAACGGCGTTGGTATCAGTTATGATGTGGGAGCACACGAGTGATGAAAGATAAAATTTTAGCCCCTGAGCTGATCGAGCGGCAATATGCCTATATGGCGCGCGTCAGAGAATGGAATCCCGAGGGGTTGAAGGCGCATATTCTGACCTTCGGCTGTCAGCAGAATGAAGCGGACAGCGAACGCATTGCAGGTATGGCGGTGAAAATGGGGTACACGCTGACCGATACGGTAGAAGAAGCGGATCTCATTGTGATCAACACCTGCGCGGTGCGCGAGCACGCGGAACTCAAGGCGCTTTCGATTACGGGTAATTTCAAGCATCTGAAGAAAACCAAAAAATCCCTTGTGATCGCGATGTGCGGTTGTATGGTATCGCAGGAGCATCGCAAGGACAGAATTAAATCGAGCTACCCCTATGTGGATTTTGTCTTTGGCACGACCCGTCTTTACACCTTCCCCGAGATTTTGTTTGACTGCCTGATCTCCCGTCAGCGCAAGTTTTACCTTGACGCGGGGGATGAGGGGAACATTCCCGAGGGTCTGCCTGTCGTCAGAATGTCGCGCTTCAAGGCGTGGGTTTCGATTATGTACGGCTGTAACAATTTCTGCACCTACTGCGTTGTCCCCTATGTCAGGGGCAGAGAGCGCAGTCGGCATCGCGAAGAGATCCTAAAGGAGATCGAAGCGCTTGCTAAGGAGGGATATCGCGAGATTACCCTTTTGGGACAGAATGTGAATTCCTACGGCAAGGATCTTTACGAGGCGTATGATTTTGCCGACCTGCTTTCGGATATCTGCCGTATTGAAGGCAACTATCAGTTGCGTTTTATGACGAGCCATCCGAAGGATGCGTCTTACAAGCTGATTGATGTGATGGCGCGGGAAGAGAAGATCGCAAAATTTTTCCATCTTCCCCTGCAGTCCGGTTCGAATCGCATCCTGAAGGAAATGAATCGCCACTACACGCGTGAGCATTATCTTGAGCTTGTGCGGTATATGCGCGAGAAAATGCCCGATATTTCGATTTCGACCGATATCATTGTGGGCTTTCCCGGTGAAACCGAGGAGGATTTTGCCGATACGCTGTCCTTACTGCGCGAGGTGCAGTACGACAATATTTATTCCTTCTTATATTCCAAACGCGTGGGAACGAAGGCGGCGGTCATGGACTGCCAGATTCCCGACGATGTCAAGGGGGAGCGCTTTGAAAGATTGCTTCAGCTTCAGAATGAAGTGAATCTTTCGAAAAACCGCGCCTTTGTGGGAAAGACGATGGAGATTTTGGTCGAGGGGCAGTCGAAAACCGACAAAAATCGCCTGACGGGGCGTTCGGAAAGCAACCGCCTTGTGCATTTTGAAGGGGATAGCACCCTGATTGGCAAGCGTGTGACGGTAAGGATCACCGAAGGCGATCTCCACGCGCTGTTTGGCGAACTGATTTGATTTTAAAAAAATAAGATAAAGAAAGTGAGAACACAACAATGAACAGTATGGATATGGCGGCAACGCTGGGTCAGAGAATGAAAGAGGAGCCTGAAGCTGCGCGTTATCTGAAGGCAAGAGAGGCGTTCAACGCGTCTGTTGAATTGAGAACCGCGTTCAGCGAATACAACGTGCAGAGAATGCTTCTGGAGCAGGAAGCCAATAAGGAAGATATCGACAACGAGCTTGTCAAGCGCATCGACACGCGCATTGACGAATTGTTTGAAATGATCACCCATCATCCCTTGTATATCGAGATCGAGGCATCGCAGTCGGCACTGAATGAAGCACTCAAGAAGGTGATGGACAGAATCACCGCTGAGATCACGGGTGAATATCCCGATAGCTGTACGCACGACTGCTCGACCTGCGGCGGCTGCCACTGATTAAAAGAGCAAAAAGAGAAGTTTCCCCGAAACGATTCCTTGAAAAAACTCCCTGAAAGGATGTGAGACGATGGCGCTATCTCCTATGATGAGGCAGTATCTGGAGGTAAAAAAGGATCACGAGGATGCGATTGTTTTCTTTCGCCTCGGTGACTTTTATGAAATGTTCTTTGATGACGCGAAGATTGCTTCCAAGGAACTGGAACTGACACTGACCGGCAGGCAGTGCGGCGAAGAGGATCGCGCACCGATGTGCGGCGTGCCTTATCACGCGGCGGAAACCTATATCGGACGGCTGGTCGAGCGCGGCTATAAGGTCGTGATCTGCGAGCAGACCGAAGATCCTGCGCAAGCGAAGGGCATCGTCACGCGCGATGTGGTCAGGATCGTGACACCCGGCACGCAGACCGACTCCAAGCAGCTTCCCGAGGGGAAAAACAACTATCTTGCGTCTGTTGCCTTTTTTGAGGATGTGGCTGCTCTGGCGCTTTGCGACGTGTCGACCGGCGATATTCGCCTGACACGGCTTTCGGATGGCGAGACGGCACTGATCAACGAGCTTTCGGTCTATACCCCTAAGGAAATTCTTGTCAACCGACAGTTGCAGGAAGGCTCGGAGGTCGAAGGGTATATCCGTAAGACCTTATCGTGTGTGGTCAGCGTTCCGAGTGCAGAGGTATATGAGAAAAAAGCCATCTATCGGAACATCAAGGGTGCGCTTTCGCTGGAGCCTGATGCCGTGACAAGCGACGAAGCGATCATCATGGCACTGTCGGGTCTTTGCCATTATCTGATCGAAACCCAGAAGACCGATCTTTCCTATCTGAAAGCGCCCGTGATTTACGAAAGCGGCGATTTTATGGAGATCGATCACAACTCGCGCCGCAACCTGGAATTGACCGAGGCGATGCGCACGCGCGAGAAAAAAGGTACACTGCTTTGGGTGCTGGATAAAACGAAAACGGCACTTGGTGCAAGACTTTTGCGCAAATGGATCGAATTTCCGCTGAAAAACGCCAATACCATCGTAAGACGGCAATCGGCGGTTGCGGAATTTGTGAAGGAATATATGCTCCGCGAGGATGTCGGGGAGGCACTGCGCCCGGTTCTCGATCTGGAGCGCATTATGACCCGTGTGGTTTACGGCTCGGCGGGCGGTAAGGAGCTTCGCGCCTTTGCGGCAACGGTTCAGGTCCTGCCCCGTCTGAAGTCGTTGCTCACCGCGGCGGGCAGTGCGGAGCTTGCGACGCTTGCCGCCGCAATCGATACGCTGGAGGATCTTTTCACCGCGGTTGACAAGACGATCGTGGAAGATCCGCCCTTTTCGGTCAGAGAAGGGGGCTTTATTGCCGAGGGGGTCAACCCCGAGCTTGACGAGCTTCGCGCCCTGATGAAGGACTCCAAAGCCGTGCTTGAGGGAATCGAGCGGCGCGAGAAGGAAGCGACCGGCATCAAGAATATGAAGATCGGCTATAATCGCGTCTTCGGCTATTATATCGAGGTTTCGAAATCGAATATTCCCGATGTGCCCCCGAGCTATATCCGTAAGCAGACTTTGACAAACGGTGAGCGCTATATTACGCCCGAGCTGAAGGAGCTGGAAGCCAAGATCCTGTCTGCCTCGGAGCGAAGCTGTGCGATCGAATACGAGATCTTCAAGCGCATTTGTGAGCTTTTGTCGAAGAACATCCGCCGCATACAAAAGGCGGCTGAGGTGATTGCGACGGTGGATGTCTACCGTTCGCTTGCCGAGGTAGCGGTGAAAAACAGCTATGTGCAACCGGAGGTTGACATCAGCGATGTGATCGACATCAAGGAAGGCAGACATCCCGTGGTGGAGGAATTTGCACGCGAGAGCGGATTTGTGCCCAATGATGCCTATCTTGACACGCGACACAATCGCCTGATCCTTCTGACAGGCCCGAATATGGCAGGTAAATCGACCTATATGCGCCAGATCGCCCTGATTTGCGTGATGGCGCAGATCGGTTCGTTCGTTCCCGCACGGGATGCGCGGATCGGTATTGTGGATAAGCTGTTTACGCGCGTGGGCGCGTCGGACGATCTTGCCAGCGGACAGTCGACCTTTATGCTCGAAATGAGCGAGGTTTCTTACATTTTGAAAAATGCCACGCCGAAGAGTCTCATCATTTACGACGAGATCGGGCGCGGTACGGCGACCTTTGACGGTATGAGTATCGCAAAGGCGGTGGCAGAATATACAGCAGGTAAAAAGATTGGTGCAAGAACCCTGTTTGCGACGCATTATCACGAGCTTTGCGAGCTGGAGGGTACGGTCGAAGGGGTTGTCAACTACTCGATCATTGCCAAAAAGAAGGATCGCGGCATCGTCTTTCTGCGAAAGATCGTAAAGGGCGCGGCGGATGACAGCTACGGTATTGAGGTTGCCCAATTGGCAGGGCTTCCGCAATCGGTTATCAAGCGTGCCAAGGAGGTGCTTGCCACCTTGGAAAAGGGAAACCGCCCGATTCCTCAAACGCCGTCGGCGGCAGTGACCGAGGAGCACAATATGTCCTTTGACGATTACATTCACGAAGAGATCCTTCACAAGCTGAAAATGACCGATATGGAATCCCTGACGCCGCTTGAGGCTTTGATTCTGTTATCGGAACTGAAAAAAATGATTCCGTAAGGACGAAGGAGGATACGTATGAAACAGGAAAAAGCATTGAGTACACGCGTGTTGACGGCAGTGGGCAAGGTGGCTGTTTTTGCCGCACTCTTCCCCTATCAGGTGACCCTGAACCGCAAGGAGGGCTCGTTCAGCGTGCGCTCGGTTTTGCTCGGCTTTCGGGTACAAAGAAAGGTTGACGGGGAGGGCAACCGCTCGGCGGATGCCACATTTTCCTGCCCCGGCTTTGCTTTCCGAGAGGCAAAGAAAAGCATTCTGAAGCATATGCCTCAAAAAGAGGAAAAGAAAAAGAAGTTCCTGAAACGGAAAAACAAGGCAAAGAAAGAAGCCACTGACGAAAGTGAAGAGGCATAAACCGAAAAAATTGCAATGACAAAGGCGGTGAGGCAGATGGGAAAGGTACAGGTACTGGATTTTCAGGTAGCAAACCTGATCGCGGCAGGCGAGGTCGTGGAACGGCCTGCTTCTTGCGTGAAGGAGCTTCTTGAAAACGCGCTGGATGCGGGTGCGACCGAGATCACGGTCGAGATCAAGCACGGCGGTGTTTCCTTTATCCGCGTGAGCGATAACGGTTGTGGCATTGCGGTGGAGGATCTGCCCATTGCCATCAAGCGGCACGCGACCAGCAAGATCGCGACCGCTGCCGATCTTGACGGTATAGTGACGCTTGGCTTCCGCGGAGAGGCGCTGGCGGCGATCGCTTCGGTCTCGCATTTGCGGATCATGACCAAGCAACGCACGGCAAAATTCGGTGCGCTTCTGGTGTCGGAATACGGCAAGGTGACCGATGTGACCGAGATCGGCTGTCAGAACGGTACGACGGTAATCGTGGAGAATCTGTTTGCCAATGTTCCCGCACGGCGCAAGTTTTTAAAGCGTGATGCCTCCGAGGCACTTGCGGTGTCGAGTATTGTCGAAAAGCTTGCCATTTCACACCCCGAAATTGCCTTCAAGCTTCTCATTGACGGCAATCTGAAGATTGCCACCCCCGGGGACAATCGCCTGATCTCGGCAATTCGCGCCGCTCTCGGTAAGGAATACGCCGAGCGGTTGGTGATGGTTAAGAATATGACCGAGGGCATCGAGGTCATGGGGTATATTTCCCGTCCCGAGGCGGTGAAGAGCAACCGATCGGGTCAGAATTTCTTTGTCAATGACCGCTATGTGCGTTCGAAAACGGCAATGGCGGCGCTGGAGCAAGCCTTTGATTCCTATTGCGAGGTGGGAAAATTTCCATTTTGCGTGCTATTTATCAACATTCACCCCACGCTGGTGGATGTCAATGTGCATCCGACCAAGCTGGAGGTTAAATTTTCCAATGAACGCGCGGTGTTTGATGCGGTGTACTGCGCGGTGAGAAACACGTTATCGGATTCCGCCCTGACGGGCGAGCCGATTCTTGAGCCGCGGCGTGTGACGCCCACCGAGCGCGGGCTGTATAATGCCTTTGTGCCGATTGCCGACCGCCTTGCCGATGTGCCGACACCGACTGTTCCCAAGGAAAAGCTTCCCGATGAGGTGACCACGATCGGTGAGATCGTAGGAGAACCGACAGTTCGGGATATGATGCCCCCCGACACGGCCTTTGACCGCGTGGAAAAAGAGCGCAAGGCGGCACTTGTGCCGGTGACACCCACGCCGTCTGCGGTACAGGCGGCGCAAACGCCGGCTTCTCCTGCGAATCCACAGATACCGCAGGAAAAGACATCCGACTCGTTTTTGAGTGACCTCGCCGCGATTACGGCAGGAATTTCCGATGATGACGGCAAAACGACCGATGTTTATGACAAAAAGCAACCGGATGTTGCTAAAAAACGCGAGGAAATACCCGAAATCAACGAGCCGAAGGCAGGCGACCCCTTCGCCGAAAAGCCTTACCGTGTGATCGGGGTTGCCTTTCACGCGTATATTATGGTAGAGGTGGGCGAGACCACCCTGATCATCGACAAGCACGCGGCACACGAGCGGATCTTATTTGAAAAGATGAAGCGAAACCGCGAGAAAAGCCGTATTGCGGCATCGTCGCAGATGCTGATGCTCCCGATCGAGATCCTCTTGACACCCGAGGAGCTTGCCGCACTGGAGGAATACCGTGAGGAGCTTTTAACGATGGGCTTTGGGTTTACGGCGAATGATCACGGCGCGGCGCTTTCCGCGATTCCGATGGGCATTGCGGAGGAAGAAGCCACGGCGCTGTTTGCCTCGCTTTTGTCGGGACTTTCGGACGGTACAACAAATGTCGATGTGACGCGCAATATTTTTTATGAAAAAGCCTTATACCAAGCCTCCTGCAAGGCGGCAATGAAGGCGGGAATCATCGATTCCCCCGAAAATGTCGAATGGCTGGTGGCTGAGGTAATGAACAATCCCGATATCCGCTACTGTCCGCACGGCAGACCGATCGCCTTTGAGCTTTCGCGGCGTGATATGGAAAAATTTTTCAAAAGAACATAAGACAGAAAGGATATCACCGTGTTTAAAGTATTAAAAACCGAGGGCAAGGCGCGCCGCGGACATTTTGAAAGTGTCCACGGAACAGCCGAAACGCCCGTATTTATGGATGTCGGTACTTGCGCCGCGATCAAGGGCGGTGTTTCGACCGATGATCTTCGCGAGATTGGTTGCCAGATCGAGCTTTCGAATACCTATCATCTTCACGTAAGACCGGGGGATAAGCTGATCAGAAAGCTTGGCGGCATTCACAAGTTTATGAATTGGGACAAGCCTGTCCTGACCGACAGCGGCGGATTTCAGGTCTTTTCGCTGGCAAAGCTTCGCCGTATCAAGGAGGAAGGCGTCACCTTCCAGTCGCATATTGACGGCAAGCGCATTTTTATGGGACCTGAGGAAAGTATGCAGATCCAGTCAAATCTCGGCTCGACCATTGCGATGGCGTTTGACGAATGCATCGAAAATCCTGCCGAATACGAATACACCAAAAAGAGCTGTGAAAGAACCTACCGTTGGCTGGTCAGATGCAAGGCGGAGATGGAACGGCTGAACGCACTGCCCGATACCGTCAATCCGCATCAGATGCTGTTCGGTATCAATCAGGGCTCGACCTATGAGGATCTTCGCATTGAGCATATGAAGCAGATCGCAACGCTCGACCTCGACGGCTATGCCATCGGCGGTCTTGCGGTGGGCGAGGCGGCTGAGGATATGTATCGCATCATTGACGCGGTTGAGCCGTATATGCCGGTTGACAAGCCGCGCTATCTGATGGGCGTGGGCACGCCCCAGAATATTCTGGAGGCGGTCAGACGCGGGGTAGACTTCTTTGACTGTGTGATGCCCTCGCGCAATGCCCGTCACGGCAATCTGTTCACGTGGGGCGGTAAGATCAACATCATCAACGAAAAGTATTCCGAGGATGACCGTCCGATCGATCCCAATTGCGCTTGCCCCTGCTGCAAGAGCTATTCGCGCGCGTATCTGCGCCACCTCTTTAAGGCGCACGAGGAATTGGGTATGCGCCTTGCGGTACTGCACAATCTTTATTTCTACAATGAATTTATGCAGGGAATCCGCGACGCCCTTGACGAGGGTCGCTTTGAAGAATTTTTCCGCACCTATGTGGATGTGGTGGACCAAAGAAGAGAAGACTGATCAAAAAACGCCTGTTTTATTCAAAAACGGGCGTTTTTTCATAGTTTTCGGGAAATAGACTTGACAAGCATATGAGAGGATGATACAATGGTAAATAGTTGTGAAAGACAACGGATCAAAAAACAAGAGGAGACTATTATGAAAAAGAATCTTTTAAAGATTTCAGTTCTTGCGATTGCAATTCTTGCAATCGTATCGATGATCGGTCTTACGGTATTTGCTGCCGAAACGCCCGAAATCATTGAAACCAAGGAAATCACCATTGAAAGCGGAAACTTTGACTTTTACAAGCAGGAAAGAGTCAACGCAAGCGACGCAACCAAGAACGACTATCGCATTATTGCGGTAATGAACGAAGAATGGCTTCTTGATGTTGCTTTTGCAGAAGTGCAGATCACCTTCTCCAACGGCACGGATTCCAAGACCCTGACCGCTGTTCCTCAGACAGTTTATGAAACGGTCTATGCTGATACCGCAGAAGGCAGAACGGTATACACCGCCGCAGAAGGCAACATTATGCTCGGCTGGGTCGTTATGGCCGTTCCGAGCGACTACACCGTGACTTCGGCAACGGTTGACGTAACCGCCAATATCACTGTGGAAGAAGCTGTCGCTATTGCAGGTGCTCTGGACGGCGAAAACCAAGAAAAGACGACCGAGAGCTACACCGTGACCGGTGTGGTTACCGCGATCTCTTCGAACAATCGCGAAGTTACCATTACGGCTGACGGCGCAAGCATCATTGCCTATGCTTCCAGCACACCCGAAAATATGTATATGGGTTATACCGTTACGATTACCGGTCTGCTTCAGAATTATTACGGTAAGTATGAAGTAACCGATTATACGGTTGACGAATATGTGGCTGCTACCTACTCGGCTACTGTAGAGGACAGCGAAAACGGTACGGTTAACGCTTCGAAGACCGAAGGCATCGCTTGGGGCGAGGAGATCACCCTGACGGTTGCTCCTGCAGATGGCTATAAGCTGCTGACATTGAAGGTTAACGGCATAGCTGTTGATGTTACTGACGGTGTTTATACCACGGTAGCCAACGACAACATTACGGTTTCCGCTGAATTTGTAACGGAAGCAACCGAGGTTGTGGAAACGGTCAAGACGACTTATGATTTTTCGACTGTCACCGGAAGTGTAC
>JAFTKF010000166.1 GCA_017453405.1 Clostridia bacterium | reverse complement strand
GAAAACGCAACCTTCAAGAACTGCACCTTCAATTCCAACAAGGATAATGAATATGCTGTATGGGTTGATAACGGCAATGCAAGCTTTTTGAACTGCACCTTCTCGGGCGCACGCGGTCTGAAGACACACGAGGCTTACGGCTCTGAAGTCGGCACGATCACCGTCGATGCCTGCATCTTCGACAGCCTTACCAAAAAGCCCGGTATGGCAATCGGTGATGTCAATGCCGATACCACCATCATCATCAAAAACAGTGACTTCATCAGCTGCCAGGCAGGCGATCAGGGCAAGTACATTTACGAATCCGATACCGATGTTGCCACCTTCAAGTTTGACTGCAGTCAAAACAACGAGATCATCAAATCCGCCGACCTCACGATCACCACAAAGGAACAGCTTTTCGCATTTGCCAATGATGTGAATGTAAACGGCAACAGCTATGCGGGCAAGCTCGTCGCACTCGGTGCGGATATCGACCTTGAAAACGAGGAATGGACTCCTATCGGTCAGACCGGCGGCAACGGCGCTGCTACCTACTTTCAGGGTATGTTCGACGGTAAGGGCTATACCATCAAGAATCTCAAGATCACCAATAGCACTTACGACGAAGGCAGAAACTACGCCGCCGGCTTCTTCGGCTTTATTGATAACGCAGATGCACAGATCGTCAACCTCAATGTTGACGGTGCCAATGTCAACGGTCACCACTGGACAGGTGTCATCGCGGGCTATCTCTCCGGTAAAATCTCCGGTTGCACCGTTACAAATGCAACCGTTAGTTGCACACACGCCAATGATGACGCTTGCGGCGACAAAGCCGGTGTCATTGTTGGTTATGTCAACACCGGTGTTGTTACCGCTAACACCGCTATGAACTGCACCGTAAGTGCAGGCAGAGATGCCGGTCAGATCGCCGGTACTGCCAAAGCAACCTATGTATACGGCAACACCAGTATAAATGTTACCGTTACAGCAGCCGGTAACTGCACCGGTGCTAGTATCAACAACGCGGAAATCGGTCGTTTGAACTGATTCGGAACATTTGATATAAATCCAAAAATCCCACAAGTCACCCGACTTGTGGGATTTTTCAGTAGTGTGTAAATACCCCATCCCGACCAATGCAGAGGTTGCGCGATAGCCTTCCTCCGGGAGATAGCGAAGCGGCGCGAGGGGAGTGAATGACACGCCGGGGGCGTGTCAGAGACCGAGCGTGACCGAGCCGCAACGAGACAGGTGACACGCGAAGCGTGACGGAAGGAGCCGCGTAACTTTGAGTTTGTAGTGACTTCATTGTCACGCGTTCTCCCTCAGTCAGCTACGCTGACAGCTCCCTCCCAGAGGGAGCCTTTGGATGCGCGCAGCTTTGAGGATGTAGGCTTTGTCCGATGCGTTTGTGTCCATAATGAGGCTAACGAAAAGCCTCTCCCTTCGGGAGAGGTGGCGGCGAAGCCGACGGAGAGGGCAAAACGCGCAAAGCAAGCGCCCTCTCACCCGCTGACGCGGGAGCTCTCCCGGAGGGCGAGCCTTTTAGTAGCAATCCGTTTATGGGTGACAGGGCGTGTGATGCTGTCCGATCATTCGATGTGGGCGGAGAGAGCATCGCAAGAACCCTCTCACCCGCTAACGCGGGAGCTCTCCCGAGGGGAGAGCCTTGGAGTAGCAGCCTGTTTGTGAGTTGCAGGGCTGTAATACTGTCCTATCATTCGATGCCCTTTTAGGGGTTCGTCCGGTAATAGCCCTTGTAGAAGCAGTGCAAGCCACCGGTTGATGTGGTGGTCTTGACTATATCACAAGACATATTCAATCATTCAACGACTCAGCTGAAGCATTTGCCGCTTTTGCAGTCTTCGGCGACGCCGCCGCGGAAGCAGACTTCGTTGGGGCATTCGCCTTTGGCGAAGAAGGTCACGATGTTGTCAACGGTGGTTTCGGCAATATTCGACAGCGCATCCTCGGTAAGAAATGCCTGATGCGAGGTCACAATGACATTGGGCATCGAGATCAGACGGGCAAGCGTGTCGTCTTCGAGAATATGACCCGAGAAATCCTCAAAGAAAAATTCCGCCTCTTCTTCATACACATCGAGACAAGCCGCGCCCACCTTGCGCGATTTGATACCTGCAAGCAGTGCCTCGGCATCCACCAGTGCGCCGCGCGAGGTATTCAGGATCACAACGCCCTTTTTGCAAAGCGAAAGCGAACGCTCGTCGATCACGTGATAGGTCTCCTCTGTCAGGGGACAGTGAAGCGAGATAATATCGCTGTTTTGGAACAGCTCGTCAAGGGTCACATAGCGAAGCTTATCGTTTTCCAGTTCCTTGACGGGATATTTGTCATACGCCAACACCTTCATCCCGAAGCCGCGGCAGATGTCGATAAACACGCGCCCGATCTTACCCGTTCCCACAACGCCCACCGTTTTGCCGTGCAGATCAAAGCCGGTCATACCGTTCAGGCTGAAATTGAAATCGCGCGTACGGATGTACGCCTTATGAATACGGCGGATCGAGGTCAGAAGCAGTGCCATGGTATGCTCGGCAACGGCATAGGGGGAATAGGCAGGCACACGCAATACGTGGATCTTCCCGTAGGCGTATTTCATATCAACATTGTTGAAGCCTGCACAGCGCAGGGCAACCACATGAACGCCAAGCTCGCACAGACGGTCGATCACGGCGGCGTTGACGGTATCGTTTACAAAGACGCACACCACATCATAGCCCCGACACAGTCCCACGGTATCTTCGTTCAGCTTGGCTTCAAAGTATTTGATCGTCAGGTTCTGTTCCTGCGCGTAGGCATCAAAGGAGGGCTTGTCATAAGGTTTGGTATCAAAAAAAGCAATTTTCACTGTCGGTTTCCTTTCAAAAGTTCATTCGATCACGGTTCATACAGTATGCCTCATCCGTCCGCGGACAATGCACCGCTAGACATATTATAGCATACGCGCCGCCTTATTGCAAGAGATTTTTACAAAATGCGCCCTCCGATCCGCTTGCCGCCCGCGATGCAAAACAGCAGCTGTCAACCAACGGTTGCGTACAAAACATCCGCACCGCCTGCCGAAAAAAGCACAATTCGGCAACCTATAGTTGACAAACACGCTTCTGTTTTCCAAACATCTTTTTTGGGGAAATTCCGATACATATTTTGCCGCTCTGCCGCTGAAAATCTTCGCAAAAAGGCATCCTTTTCGCGGAAAACACTTGATTTTTCAAAGTACTTGATATATAATATATTAAATTTAAGGATAGTTTTAAGGAGGGGTCTGCCTGAAAACATTTGAAAAGCTCTTTAATATCGCAACAACCGCCATGTTTGTCGTGGTCGTGATCCTTGCCATTCTGCTCGCCGGCGTTCGCTTGGTCGGACTAGCCCCCTATACGGTGCTGTCGGGATCGATGGAACCCCACTATCATGTCGGTTCTCTGATCTATGTCAAAAAGGTCGACCCGAAAACGCTTGCCGTGGGGGACGACATTACCTATATGATCAGTGACACCACCGTGGTGACCCATCGCATCATCGAAATCCTGCCCGACGAGGACGATCCCACTATTTTGCGCTTTCGCACCAAGGGTACTGCCAATAACACCGCAGACGGCACGCCTGTGCATCAACGCAACATTCTCGGCAAAGCGGTATTCACCATTCCCTACCTCGGCTACTTTGCCAATTTCGTACAAAATCCCCCGGGACTGTACATTGCCATTGCCTTTTGTGTGATCCTTGTCATTCTCGTCTTTTTGCCCGATCTGATCTTCGGTAAGGAAGAAGAGGCAAAGCCCAAAGAAACAACCGACACCGATCCCGCCGAACACCCCGAAGAACCCGAAGAATCCAAAGACCCACCCCAACCAGAGGACAAGCCGTAAGGCTCCTAATACATTTCAACTATTATTTTTCTAGGAGGAAAATAACAATGAAAAAGAAACTCATCACCATTGTAGCAGTGATTCTCGCAGCCGCCGCACTCGTCATCGGCTCTGTTGCCGGCACTGTTGCATACCTCACCGCATCCGCTGCTGTTTCGAACGTATTCACCGTTGGTAATGTTGCCATCGAAATGTTCGAATCCAAGGTCAACTCCGACGGTACGCTTGTAGATCCTTCGGTTGCCGCAGGCACCAAAAAGACCGCCGATAGCAACAGCTACCACCTTTTGCCCGGTCAGACCTACGTAAAAGACCCTACGATCTACATCAACGAAACCAGTGACAGTATGTATCTCTTTGTTAAGACCAGCAATCAGATCCGTACCATCGAAGTCGAAGAAGAAAGAATGCGCACTCAGATGGAACAGAATGGCTGGGTTGAATACAAGATCAGTGACAACAATATTGACATCATTTGGGTATATGGAACAAAAGAAGGCGATGTCATCACTCCCACTGCCGTCACCGCCACCAGTACCAACTGCGGCTTTGCGGGTCAGATTGCTTTGTTTGATCACTTTACTATCAAGTCGGATGCCGATGTCTCCATTTATGGCGGTGCTAAGGTAACTGCAACCGCATATGCAATCCAGACTTCCGGCATGAACAGCGTTGAAGATGCTTGGAATGCAATCGTTGAGGTATATCCTTACGAAAGCGGCATTATTGGTGAATAAACCAATCATTGTAAAATTGTAAAAAAGAATTCATAAAACAAAGTTTACGAAAGGAGATTTGAGGCGGTATGAAGAAGCGCTCACTCATTATGACGGCACTGATCATTCTCATATGTCTGTGCACCGTCGGCTTGACAATTGCATATCTGACTGCCGTCTCAAACTCCGTCACGAACACCTTTACGGTCGGCAATATTACGCTGGAGCTTTCCGAAACGGCAAGGGAGCGCTATCCCTTGATTCCGGGGGCTGAGCTTCACAAAGATCCGCGCGTGACTGTCAAGAGCGGCAGTGAAGCCGCTTGGCTGTATGTCAAGCTGGAAGAGGCAAACGGGCTTGAAGATTACGTGTCCTATGCCCTATCCGACGGCTGGACCTTGCTTGACGGCTATGACAACGTCTATTATCGCGAGGTCTCTGCCGCAAGTGCCGACACGGTCTATCCGATTTTACAAAACGATACCGTCACCGTAAAGGATACCCTGACAGAAGAAGCGCTTGTTGCCATTTCCAATACCCCGACATTAACCGTTTCCGCCTACGCCATTCAGCGTAGCGGTGTTGCGACGGCTCTTGTCGGATGGCAAGCACTGGAAGCGTCGTCATAGGAGAACCCCGTATGAAAAGAAAAATTTTTCTGATAGCGCTCGTCGTCTGTCTTTTGGCTGTGACCGTGACCAATGCAACGGTTGCGTACTTTACCGATACCAAAAAGTCCACCGACACCTACACGGCAGGCAATGTCTATATTGAATTGTCCGAAGCGGCAGTCGTTGCCGATGCGACGGGCAATCTGGTGGAGGATACCACAGCCGACCGTATCTACGGCTCGGAAAGCGGTACACTCAACAATGTCGGCAAGATCTATCCCGCGCAAACGATCCACAAAGATCCCACGATCGTCAACACCGGTAACGAGGATGCGTGGATCGCCGCCAAGGTCATTTTGTCCGACGGCGTGGGCGATCTGCACAAGGTCATCGGCTATCCCGGCTTTGAAGCGGTGGATATTGAACTTCTCTTACAAGGCGGTCTGCTTGACGAGCGCATACACGTCGGTGAGTGGAACGGATTTTCCAACGTCTGCCACAACGCAAGGTATGCAATGGTGCAGATTCCCAACCATACCACGGGCGAATACGTTTTCTATTTCTTTATACTTGCGAAAATGTCGCCCGGCGAATCGGTGGAATTGTTTGATACCTTATCGATCCCTACCGAATGGAACAATACCGAGCTGAAAGAACTTGTGGATTTTGACATTCACGTGTAGGCGTTTGCCGTGCAGGCGTTCGGCTTTGATTCCTGCTTTGCGGCAATGACCACAGCATTTGGCGAGCATTTTGATTTTTCATAACCCCCTGCCCCTTCTTGATCAAGAGGGGCGCAGAACAGCGGCATAGGGAAGACATTCTTCGTTATGCCCCTGCTCTGCGCCAAGCGGCACAGTATTTTCAAAAGAAAGGAGCGTTGTTTTGTGAAGCACACCAAGAAAAAGATCGTTGCTACCGTTTGTCTCTTTCTTCTCACAGTCCTGAGCTTTACCTTCAGTACGATCGCCTATTTCACCGATCAGGTATCGGCACAAGGGTCAAATATTTCGACGGGCGATCTGCGCGTGGAGCTGATTGAAACGACCTCCACCGAAAATCTTTTGTCCGACGGCTCGATGCGCATTATGCCCGGCTATGTCGTCAACAAATCGGTTGCCATCAAAAACGAGGGCACACTGCCGGTCTGGGTTCGTATCCG
The DNA here is from genome assembly GCA_017453405.1 of Clostridia bacterium. Lineage (GTDB taxonomy): Bacteria > Bacillota > Clostridia > Oscillospirales > CAG-272 > RGIG1993. Next base: position 5,977 of record JAFTKF010000166.1, on the reverse strand, counting down.
CGTGGACTCCCTGATCACGCTTTCCGCCGCGATGCAAGGCAGAGAAAACGAGATCGACAAGACACTCATTCACCTCAATATCAACACCGATGCGTGGGTAGAGCGTGACGGCTATTACTATCACCGTACCGCCGTGACAAGCGGTAACGAGACAGCGCCCCTCTTCACCACGGTTACCTTTGACACTGCTATGGGAAATCTGTATAAAGACAGCACAATTCTTTTGGATCTCACCGTCGACAGCTTGCAGGCGAACAACAACGGCACATCGCCCATCACCGCTGTCGGCTGGCGTGACATCGCTGAAGGAGGTGGCAATCCGTGAGAACCTCCCCATTAAAGCTCATTGCCGTTCTCTTGGTGCTTGCGACCCTGTTCGGCTCGATTCCCGCCTTTGAGCTTCCGATCCTCGCCGCCGATACCCCGTCGGAGACCCCCACCGTTGAATCCCTTCCCTTGGTGGTCACCCGCGACGGCGAAGCGATCACCGAGTTGACCCTTGCCGACGACGAAAAAGTCGTTCTGACCGCTACCACCAATCAGACCGAGAGAAGCACGCCAAAATTCCAGTGGCAGATCCTTGACCCCAATTCCGACGATCGCTATCTTGACATTCACGGAGCAACCGCACGCACGCTGTCGGTTTCCTATGCCCTGATCGGCAGTATGCTCACGCCCGACGGCAAAGCAACCCTGCGCTGTACGCTCGACTGCGGCAGTGTGCAGTATGTCAGTGCCGAGATCGCGGTGACGGTTTCTTACCATATCGGCAAGGAAGCGTTTATGGAAACTCCGATGAAAGCGCCCCTTTTGTCCGCGTCGAGCGGCGAGGAGCTTGCAACACACTCGATCGTCATCAACTATCTCTTTGACAACAACGCCATCGCCTTTGAGCCCTACGGCGCGACGGTTGCCAAGGGTAGTGATTTCCATATGACCATCAAAAGCCCCGAGGTCGTGGGCTATGCTCCCTTCCGCCGCGTAGGCGAAGACTATGTGGATGCCACCGAAGTCACGCTGTCCTATGACAACATTCAGGAAGACATCGTGATCAATGTCATCTACGAGCCTGCCCTTGTGGAATTCAGCGTGCATCATCACCTGCAGAATCTTCTGGACGACGATTACTCGGTCCACTACGATCTGATCACCACAGGCTACGCGCTGACAGGCAGTACGGTGGGCAGTAATCTCGCGCTCACCGAAGCGGAGCTTCCGGGCTTCAAGGCGCTTGCCTATGAGCGCCTGACGGTTGCCGCAGACGGCTCGACAGTTGTGGAGATCCGCTATGACCGTAATTATTACCTCATTGACTTCGATATGAACGGCGGCTTCGGCTCTGAGCCGATCTATACCCGCTACGGTATGACCGTAGGTGTCAACGACCCGATCCGTCACGGCTATGTGTTTGACGGTTGGGAGCTTGTTTCCTACGGCGGCAATACCCCCACCGCCGAGCAAGCCTCGCAGTATGACATCAATACCGCGAATATCATCGTTCCCGATGCAAATCTCACCTACCGCGCGCGCTGGATCACGCAGGAAACCACCTATACCATGGTATTCTGGCGCGAAAACGCCAACGATGACGGCTATAGCTACTGGGGCTATCTCGATAACCTTGCCGCTATGTCAGGCTCGTATGTCAGCGGAAGTGACCGCATTGATGAGGTCGACGGTATCGAAGACAGCGAATATTTCACCTTCAACCCCTCTCGCACCGACACCGATATTCTGGTAGAGGGCGACGGCTCGACGGTCGTCAATGTCTATTATACAAGGAACCGCTACACCTTAACCATCAAGGCAACCGGCAAATGCGTGATCCCGACAGGACACACGCACGCCGATGCTTGCTATACCGAGATCTGCGGCAAGGGGCATCAGCACACCGAGGATTGCCATCCCACGCTGATCTGTACCACCGAAGAGCACCCCGCGCATACCGATAGCTGTGTGATCTGCGGGAAGGAAGCCCATACGCACACCGCCGCCTGCTGCGGTCTTTCTGAGCACACCCATACTTCGGCTTGCTGGAACAACATCAGCACCGCGCAGTCGAATCGCCCGAGCGGCGCACCGACAAATCCCGCAGACGGTCAGATTTACAGACGAAGTTGGAATTATTACATCTATATTAAAGGTACGTGGTATCGCTACGACAGCTGGGGCGCATCCTCGGGCGACATTGTCGACCCCGCCTGCGGCTACAGCACCGAGCATACCCACGGCTCGTCCGACTGTACCTGCTCACTAACAGAGCACATTCACGCCGATAGCTGTTACCGCGATGTTTTGCACGCGCACGGCGAGACCTGCTACCGCTATTCCTGCGGTGACATTGCCCACATTCACACCGACGACTGTTATCTGCTCCACTGCGCGATCCCCACGGGACACACGCATTCAAGCACCTGCAATAACGCAAATTCCACCAATACCGTCAAGCTGGTTTACCGTAAGTATCAAGAGTCGCTGGAAGAAATCTGGCCGATCACCGATGACAACGGCACTACCTACGACAGCGGTGAGCGCTGGGATCCCTCAAATTCCTCGCTCTACAGTGAAGTTCTGGTCTATATTGCCAATATGCCGGGCGAAAACTTCACGCTGACACTGAACAAAAGTAACGCCAACACCTTCAAGATGCATTATTATCTTGAAGTCCTTCCGGGTACGACCGGTGACGATCTTGTCCCCTATGACGGCAAGACCTTCAAGCTGTACACCACCGTTTCGGCAAATTACAACCACATCACCCGTGACGAAGACTTTTTCAATATCACGGGCTTTGATCAGTATGCTTCAAGCCCCGCCTTCTCGGGTACACAGATCAGCTACAGTGCCACCACAAACGGCAATGTCTACTTCTACTACTCCCGTGTTGTGGATCACGTACTGCAATTCAACAACAACGGTATCGTGATGCTCAATAAGGATGTCAGCGGCATTATGTACGGCGCACCCCTGACAAGCTACAATTTCACACCCGATTATCCCCAGAATCTTGAACCGAACGCCTTTACCTTTGCGGGCTGGTACACCTCGCCCGGTTGCTTTGACGGCACAGAGGTCGATTGGGACAATCTGACGATGCCCGAAGGCGACCTGATGCTGTATGCCAAGTGGGAGCCCATCAAGCACACCGTCAAGATCTTCTTGGATGCCACCCTTTCCGAACAGATCGGCAAAACCCAGTATATTCCCCATAACGACCTTGCCACCGCCCCCGAAGAAACGGTGGAAAACGGCAATTATATCTTCCAAGGCTGGTTCTATTCCGAAGTTGAGGACGGCGAAACGGTGGAAAAGGCATTTGTCTTCACCGGCATTCCCGTCACGCAGGATCTCAACATCTATGCCAAGTGGAGCTCGCACGTTTCGGTCAACTATACCATTCACTATGTCCTGCGCGGCACGGATCAGAAGATTGCCGATTCCACCACCGGTACGGCGATCGCGGGTCACAATAAGACCTTCTATGCCAAGGCGGGCGACGAATTGTATGCCGGCTACACAGGCGGCTATTATCCCTTGACGAACAGCCACACCATCACAATGAGCGTAGACGGCGTGCACGAATTCACCTTTGAATACGTGTATGTTGAATCGATGCCCTATGCCGTGCGCTATCTCGGACCTGACGGTGAAACCGTTGTGAGCGAGAAAAAGGTTCTTGACAACACGCACTCGGTCGTCACCGAAACCTTTGTCAGAGTCGATAAAATGATGCCCGATGCCTACCAGAAGCGTCTGGTGCTCACTGCTTCGGGTGAAGACAGCGACAACGACGGCATTTTTGACAGCAATGTCATCACCTTCCACTATGCTTCCGATGAAGAACACGCCTATTACCGCGTGATCCACTATATTCAGAACATTTCGGGTGACGGCTACCGTGAATACCGCTCGGTAGACACGGTGGGTGAGATCGGCAAGGCGTATACCGTGGATGCCCTGACCCTGACAGGCTTTGCCTTCAACGGCACGCTGACGATGATCAACGGCGTGAACACACCGACATCGGGCAATTCGATCACCGAAACGCTGGGCGCGGAAGGTATGCTGATTGAATTCTATTATCAGCGCGAAAGCTATTCCTACACCGTCAAATATCTCGAAAACGGCACGAATCGCGAGATCGCGCCCCAAAAGAGCGGCAACGGTATGTTCGGTGAACAGATCATCGAATACGCCAAGGATCTTTCTGTGAACGGCTACACCCTTGCCAGCAGTGATACCAAAACACTGGCAATCTCGGCAAATGCCGCACACAATATTTTTGAATTCTACTACACCGAGACCACCGTCTCTCTGAAATACGAAATCGTCGGTGCGCCGAACAGCGGCACGCTCACACAGCAGTCTGAAAACCTTGCGGCAATCAGCGGCACACCGCTTGGCTCTCAGCCCATCGCGATGGCAGGCTATCACTTTGTCGGCTGGTTTACCGACACCGCCTGCACGACTCCCGTTGACAGCACGTGGGTAGACAGCACGATGCACCTGATCCCACAAAAGGCTCAGGACGCCATCTGGACGAACGGTCTCACCTTCTATGCGCTGTTCTATCCCGATCACACAAGCTTCACGATCCGCACCACGGGATGCGAGGCGATCGACAGCGACAGCGCATATCTCTTCCGTCTGACCGGTGTTTCTTCCAGTGTCAGCGAATCGATCTCGCTCACCGTTACCGTAGTCGGCAACGGCTCTGTCACGATCACCAATCTGCCCGTCGGCACGTACACCGTTGCCGAAATAACCGATTGGTCGTGGCGGTATGACCCCGACAGTGCTTCGCGCAGTGTCACGCTGACCGTCGATCACGACACCAACGAGGTCACCTTCGACCACGAAAAGAACAATGCCAAATGGCTGGACGGCAATTCCGTCAAGCAGCACAGCTTTTCAAGCAATCCGTAACACACGAAAGGAGGCGGAGCAGTGAAATCCGCTAAAACTACAAAGAAAACCCTTTCCCGCAAAGCACTGATCCTCATTCTCTGCCTCACGCTGATCCTCACCCTCTCCACGGGTGCAGTGATTGCCTATATCATCGCCCGTACCGATGCCATCAACAATCCCTTTGTTCCCGTTTTTGTAAAATGCGATGTTATGTATACCGAAGAAAACGAAAGGGTTCAGGATGCCTCGGTCAAAAACATCGGCGACATTGATGCCTTTATCCGCGCGGTGATCGTGGTCAACTGGGTATCCGACAGCGACACAGGACTGGTACACGGAACAGCGCCCGTTCTCGGTACAGATTACGAGATCACCTACGGCAGCACCCTCTGGCAGGAAGGCTCGGACGGCTTCTGGTATTATCAGAACGCGGTTGCACCGACCGCTTCCACCGAGCTGCTTTTCACAAGCTGTCAGCCCCTGACCGAAGCCCCCGAAGGCTATGTACTTTCGGTAGAGATTCTGGCAAACGCCGTGCAATCCACCCCTGAGCGCGCCGCCGAGGAAGCATGGGGCGCTGATGTTGCAAACGGCATCCTTACCGCACCGTAACACACATCCCAAGCAGAGAGAGTATTCTCCCTGCTTGGGATGTTTCTTTTGCGTCGCCCAAATAAAAAGTTTTTGCGTCGCTTTTTTCAAAAAGCAGACCGCCGATCCAACACGCGTAGTGTTGGTCGACGCGCACACGCGGCGAAACTCCCCATACTCATTTAGCGCCCCGAGGGGTCGGCGGCGTATGCTGTTAGCGGTATTTTGAAACTCAAATTACGCCGCCGCGAAATATTCCTCGCGGTCTTGACAACCGCGTTCCGCAAGCGGAAACGGAATATTTCCAAAGTATATGAGCCATCCAAGCGGCGTGTGAAGTTAGCGGTATTTTGAAATGTGAATGACGCCGTCGTGAAATATTCCTCGCGGTCTTGACAACCGCGTTCCGCAAGCGGAAACGGAATATTTCCAAAGTATATGAGCCATCCAAGCGGCGTGTGAAGTTAGCGGTATTTTG
>JAFTKF010000165.1 GCA_017453405.1 Clostridia bacterium | reverse complement strand
GGTCGTTACCTCAATTGATGTTCCGATGTATCAGGCAAACGAAGGCACTGTGCTCACTGTTCAGGTCGTCAAATTCGACTACGACAGCAAGACCATTACCGAAGTCTATTCCAAGCACGAGCTTGTCGTCTATCAATATGTTGATTACCATTGGCTCTCGTTTGATGTAGACATTTTCGTTCCCGAAGGCTATACCCTTTCGTTTGGCGTACCGACAGACACCGCGCCCGTACTATACGACGGCACCGTCCGCGACGAATTCACCTTCTGCAACGCGGCAGGTGATGTTGCCAACGTAACCCTTGCCTACCGCATCTTCGGTTACAAGTGCAACTAATCTTTTTCAGCAGAAACAATTCCCCATAAAGCCAACGAGAGCTTCATTTTGGTGAAGCTCTCGTTTTTTTGTTTACCGTCAGCTCTTTAAAGACAGTTTCGTCAAATGACCGTATCGCTCTCGCCCTCAGCAAAAATTCTGAAAAGCATCAAACGGCGCATCGTCGGGCAGAGGCAGTTCAAAGCACATATGGCGATCGGTTTCGGGATGTCGAAAGCCAATCGCAAAGGAGAAGAGTCCCAACGCACTCTTGATCCTGCTGCCGTACTTACCATCTCCCACAAGGGGAAAGCCGCGCGAGGAAAATTGCACGCGGATCTGGTGGGTACGCCCCGTGATCAGGCGCACCTCCACAAGCGACAGCACCCCGTCCTCCTCTTCCCGTGTACCAAGCACGCGATAGATCAGGGAGGCTTCCTTCACACCGTTTCTCTTGCGCTGTACCACAAAGCTTTTGTTTTTACGGCTGTCCTTGAAAAGAAGATCGCAAAGTCTGCCCTCGCCGCCGAGGGCTTTGGCAACATCACCTGCCACCACCGCAAAATAGGTTTTTTCAAATCGCCCCTCGGCGATTTCGCGGGAAAGCGCCGCTGCCGCCTTTGGGGTTTTGGCATACACCATCACACCACCCACCGCTGTATCCAGTCGGTGAACGGCATAGGGCGTGGAAGAATCACCCCTGTCCCGGTAATACGCTTCCAAAAGCGAGAGCATATCACGCCCATCCCCGCTCTTCTGCGAGGCAACCCCAACCGGCTTTACACACACCGTCAGGGCAGTATCATCATACAGTACCGTCATACCGTCACTCTTTTCTTTTTCGTTACTCGCATCAATGTCAACAGCGTAAGGATCAGAAGCAGCGGAAACACTGCCGACGCAAGAATACCCGCACGGATCGCAACCGCCTCAACCGCAATGCCCAGCCTTGCGGCAAGCTCCCTTCCCCATACGGTGAACTCAACGGCATCTGCCACCTCGCCCGCAAGCGACGGACCGAGCATACAGCCAAGATCCCCGAACAGTGAAAGCAGTCCGAACACACGCGGCGATGCCCCGTAGGCATTGCCTGCCATATCCAGAACACTCGGCCATAAAATCGAAACCGCCAAACCCGTCGCGGCACACGCGGCAAGCGATATCACCGCGTGTTTCGAAAGGCTTGCCAGAAGATACAGCGAAAGCGACAGCAGCGCTGACAAAAGAATGGCGCGGCGAATGTCAAACCGATCGCCAAAAAGCCCCATCAAAATTCTGCCGCCTGCCATCAGAAAGGCAAAGAGACACGCGCCGAGAAGGTCTCCGACCGTTTTATCCACCGACAGCGAGATCTCAGCAAAGTAGGATGCCCACTGCGAGAGCGCCTGCTCGGTCGCCCCTGCCGCAAGGATCATGATAAGACAGAGCACAAAGCCATACATAATGTGGCAGTTGTCCTTTTTTGTCGCAGTCGGTGCGACCGAAAGCGAATCCCGCGCCTCTTCCTCGCTCGGCTCGCGAATGGGAGAGAGCACCAAAAGAACGGTATTCAGAATCGGCACTGCCGACCATCCGAGGGCAATGCCCCACCACGTACTCTCTCCAAACAGCGCCAAGGCAAGCGTCGTCAAAAGAACGACTGCCATCTGCCCGATGCAGTAAAAGGCGTGCATCAGAGAAAGCCCAATCCCGCCACGCTTCTTGGGCAGTGCCGAAAAGATGGGATTGATCACCGTTTCCAGCAGTCCGCCCCCGATCGAATACAGAACGGTAGCGATCAGCATACCGCTGTAAGTCAGCGCGGTAAAACGCGGCAAAAAGGCAAGTGCCATAAGCCCGAGCGCGCAAAAGATATGCGCCCCGATCGCACAGCGCTTTAAGCCGATCCTTGTCGAAAAGCGCACCGCAAACAGATCGGTGAAAAGCTGGGTCAGAAAATTCACGGTGATCAGAAGCGTCAGTCTGCCGGTCGAAATGCCGTAGGTGTCGCGGAAGATCACAAAATACAGCGGCGCCAGATTGATGATCACCGCCTGCGTTACAAAACCGATATAGCAAGCAAGCCTTGTCAAAGTGTCCGATCGTTTTGCTGTCATAGTATCTCCTGTCAGAAAAAGCGCCCGAAAGATGCACAGCCGGCAGAGCTTTCGGGTAGCTTCGTTATGCCTTGAAGTCTTGGCAGGTTGCGGCAAGGTCAGAAAGACCTGCTTCAAAATTCACGCCGTACCAATACCGATCCTCAACGCCCATCGTCGCGCGGATCGCCGCGATGGTAAAGTCCACTGCCACCTTCAAAGCGGCGGTAAGCTCCATACCGAGGGTCAGCGCACCGCAGAGCGAGGAGGAGAAGACATCGCCCGTACCGTGGAAGGTCACGGGAAGATTCTCGCCGAAATAGGAATAGAAGCGATCCTCTTTCGCGTCATACGCAACAACCCCCTGCTGATCGGGCGTATAAACGACACCCGTCACAATGGCGACCTGACAGCCAAAGCGGGATGTCAGGCGTTTTAAGAGCGCGTGAATATACGCCTCGTCATAGCCCGAGAGCACACAGTCCTCACCGAGCAGAAATGCCGCTTCGGTCAGATTGGGCACGATCACATCCGCCTTTTCGCAAAGTCGCGCCATTTTCGCAGGAAAATCGGCAGAAAATGCGGGATACAGCTTGCCGTGATCCGCCATAACGGGGTCAACGAAGATCAAAGCATCCTTGCCAAAGGTTTCGAAAAAGGACAAAACGGTTGCGATCTGCTCGTCCGAGCCGAGATAGCCCGTTCCGATCGAATCGAAGGTGATGCCCTCTTTTTGCCAATGCGCGGCAATTTTGTCCATTTCTTCTGTCAGATCACAGAAGGTAAAGCCCTGAAAGCCTGCAGTATGCGTGGACAGGATCGCGGTGGGTACGATCGCGGTTTCGATCCCCATCGCGGAAAGTGTGGGGAGTGCTACGGTCAGAGAACATCTGCCGAAGCAGGAAATGTCTTGAATGGAAACGGTACGTTTCACAAAAACGCCTTCTTTCTTAATAGAGTGTTATGAAGTATAGTAATGAAAGGGTTATTCAAAATCAAGAGCAGCCTTGACCTTGATACCCTGACGAAGCTTGGTAATATACGCCGTCGAAAGAACGACATAGAGAATGCGGATCAGAAGATCGACCGTAAAGAACAGATTGACATAGATCTCAAGAAGCGGAAACACCGCCGAAGACAGCGCCGTCAGAACCGAAACGATCAGAAAAGGAACAGTCCCCTTGTGAAGTGAGGTCTTGATCGTCTTGTCGGCATACGCCTCGCGCGCCAGAAACGCGGCAGTCTTGTCCTTTTCCTGAAGGGAGCTTTCGGGCGTGCCGCAGTGAGACTCGATCAGTCGGTGGATCATACGAACAAGCGCCACCGTCATCACGACAAACGCCACCTGCGAAAGGGCAACGAAAATGTTGGCAAGCAAAAGCTCGTCAAAAATCTCAAAATCACGGGTGATGTAATACTGCATCTCCTCGGCAAAGCCGCCGCCGATCTCATCGTTATAATGTCTTGCGGTAAAGCGTGCCGAAAGAATATAGCCCACAAGTGCCGTAACAAAATACCCGCACGCCGCAATCAGCGAGGTTTTCGCGGTTTTGTCGCAAGTGCTTCCCCGATAGTGACGGTACAAAAGCGCCGCTGTGATCACGAAAAGCGCGGCATTGATCATCGGCGGAAGCATACTGTAGCCCTCGATCTTCAGCTCCAGACAAAAGAAGCAGGCGTACAGCAAAAAGGAACAGACGGTGATCAGATAGCGAAAGACCAGCTTGGTATCCTCGCGGTAATACTGCGCCATTTTTTCTTCGATCTCCGCAAAAAACGCCCTCTCGCGCTTGACACTGCGAAAATAGCGGATCGCCATGACCAACCAGACGATTCCCAAAATCAGAACCGCGACAAACGCGATCACGTTGAAGATCGTGCGGTAACTGCGAAGCGACTGAATGCCAACACCTGTCACTGTGCCGTAACGGTCATCGGCAAGCAGTGTCAGATCGGGCAAAACCGCAAACACGGGCTTTGCCACCGTAAAGATCAGCGTCGCAAGCTTCACCTGCGACAGCTTTTCGAAAATGCCGTGATCCCGTTCACTGTTTCCCAAGTGATCGAGCGAGTCAAACAAATTCTTGAACGCAAGAAAGCCGAGCACCGCTTCCGCCGCGCCGAACGAAAGCGACAGAAGAAGGATCCACACCTGCTCCTCGGGCGTGACAAGCGCGTATATGTACAGTGCGGGAATCTTGCAAAGTGCCAGAATAAAAAGCTGCTTGAAGCGTGCGGCACTTTCGCTCATTGCC
>JAFTKF010000164.1 GCA_017453405.1 Clostridia bacterium | reverse complement strand
CTTCAGCCTTACGGGTACGGTTCTGTTGTCCGATATGATGACGGCATTCACGCTGTCGGGCATTCTCGCGATTTTGGATATCGCCCTGCTTCTCGCCCTGACACGTGCCGTCAAGCGCCGTCATACCCTCTCGCCGATGCACTCCCACCATCTTCGCCTGACGAAGCAGTCCGTCTTCCGTGCCGTCTGGGTCATTTTGTCGGGTACGTTTTTACCCCTTCTGACACTGTTTACCACTCTATCCTCCGCAAGCCTTTCGGGGGAAGAAGGGATCAGCCTGAACGGCTATGCTTCACGGCTCGTCTTACTGAGTGCCGCTCTTCTCATTTCGGTCACACACGCCACCTACTACGCCACCATGGCGCGCTCGCGTGAAAAAGCCAAAACGCTCCGCCACATTTTCCTGCGGCTTCTGATCGTTTCGGCAACGGTAACGTTTCTGATCATTCTGTTTGCACGCCCGATGATGCGGCTTTTATACCGGAACAGTGCACTGACCGATACCGAGATCGACCGTCTTGCCTCACTTCTTACGGCATACGCCCCCTCGGTCATCGCATTGACACTGTCCTCCCTTTTGTCCGATTTTGCCTATCTGCGCAACCAGACGCCGCATATTACAATCGGCAACTTTCTTGCCATTGCCGCTGTCGGCAGTCTGTATGCCATCTTCGGCATTTCCTCGCTGACCGCCGTTCCCTTTTACTTTACACTTGCCGCCTTCCTGCGGCTGATCTTCGCCATCACAACCGTTGCCTCCAAGCCCATACGCGACAAAGCAAGAATTCTTCTTGTCCTCAGTGATTGCAATATCGGCGGCGCGGGCAGATGGCTTCTCACCTATCTCCGCTATGCCAACCGAAACGCTTTTGATATCTGTATTGCCCTGCCCAAGGGCGCTATGCTGAAAAAGCCGGTTACGGATCTGGGCTATCCCGTGTATGAAATGGGAACCGAGCGCTCCTTCTCGCTTGCCAATACGCTTGCCGCCTGCCGTCTTATGTTAAAGCTGCGGCCCGATCTTATCAACACCTCTGCTTCACTTTCGGCGCGTATTGCTGCTTTCGTGCTTCGTGTGCCCGTACGCCTTTACACGCGCCACTGTGTCTATCCCCCCTCAACACTCTTTTTCAGTCCTACCGTACGCCTGATCAACCGCGTCACCAATCGGATTCTTACCCCTTCGGCAGTTGCAGTCGCCATCGAAGCCCAAAAAAATCTTGTCGAAATGGGCATCGCCCGCAAAACCGTGACGGTGATCGAAAACGGCGTCACACCGATCACCTATGTTCCCGACAGCCGAAAAACCGTGCGTGAGCGCTTCGGCATCGGCAATATAACCACTGTTGCCATCTGCGCGCGTCTCGAAAAGGATAAAAGCATAAACACCCTGATCGAAGCGATCGCGATCATTAAAGCAAGGAATATCCCCTTCCACGCACTGATCGTCGGCACGGGCAGTGAGGAAGCGGCACTGAAGCGTCTGAGTGATATCCTCGGCGTTTCGGACCTTGTGCACTTCTGCGGCTTCGTTTCCGATGTTGCCCCTTACCTGAATGCCGCCGATCTTTACGCCAACTGCTCGGTTGGCAGTGAAGCCACCTCCCTTGCCATTGCCGAAGCCATGAGTCTTTCCCTTCCCATCGTCGCCAGTGACTACGGCGGCAATCCTCATATGGTGATCGACGGCTATAACGGCATTCTCGTCAGACAGCGTGACCCGCTTGAGCTTGCCGACGCGCTGATGATCCTGACCGACCGCGTCCTCAGAAAGCACTTTGGCTCTTCTTCTTTTGAACATTATGTCTCCTATTACCGTGCCGAAGATATGGCAAAGAAATACGAGACACTTTATCATACCCTATTACACCGAAAAGGATATCCGCTCTTATGAAACACCTGATCCTGATCTCACACCGCGCCACCCCGATGCCCCTTGATCCCGCATACGAAACGCTGCCGAACCCCGCAGACGACAATGCTGTCTCTCTCCCCTCTGCGGGCGAGCACGTGCTGATCCTCACCGAAGAGGAAAAACATGATCCGCTGAAAGCCCTTCTTCGGGCACTGATACCAAAAGACAGCGGTGATACCTCGCAAGATGCCGCCGATTCGGAAGATGCCGCGGCATCCGCATCCACACCTGAACTCTTTACCGACAGCCCTGCGCTGTATGAAACCGTCTCGCTTTGGGGTATCCAAGCACGGCTTATTTCCGAAGAGGACGAAGCGCCTGCCGACACCGTTCTGTCAGCACTTGCCGACACCGATGTGATCTATCTGACCGATGCCGAAAAGACACTCGCGTTTCCCGAAGAATGCCCCCTCATCGGCATTACCGTTTTTGAAGACCCCGATACCGCGCCCGCGCTTTCACTCCCCGACACAGTCCCGGGGGAAGATCTGACAACCGAAGCACTTGCCGCAATTCTGAAAACAGCTTTGCCAACCCCTTCCAACGAGTCAGCCGAACCCCGCGAGAACACCGAGCCTGCTTCTCCTGCCGTGCCCTTTTCGCGCATCATTTTTGAATGGGTGGAGCTGTTCGCCTTTTCCCTTGCCGCGGTCCTTCTCATTATGACCTTCTTTATCCGCCATTCTCCCGTCAGCGGTTCTTCCATGACACCGACCCTGAAAGGGGGCGACGTCCTCCTGCTGACCGAGTTTGGTTTCACACCCGAATGCGGCGATATCGTCATTGTCCAGACACCGCTTGATGATCTGCGCAAGCCGCTTGTCAAGCGCGTGATCGCAACCTCGGGTCAAACGGTACGTATCAATTTTGAAACATGGGAAATCTTCATAAACGGCGAGCGTCTTGCCGAACCTTATCTCGATTCCACTGACAAAAGCTATGTAATGGAGCTATATTATACCGCAATGTACCTTGAAAAGGTCGATCCGTTGTTTGAGATCTACGAAACGGTCGTTCCCGATCACCACCTGTTTGTGATGGGTGACAACCGACAGAATTCCAAGGACAGCCGCACGCTCGGCTTCATTGACGAACGCCACGTGATCGGTGAGGTGGTATACCGCATTTTGCCCTTCTCGTCGCTTGGCAAGCTTGACTGATTCACGAAAGAAAGGATGATATCGTAATGCCCTCCAAAATCATTCAGTGGTTTCCGGGTCATATGGCAAAAACGCGCCGTATGATGGCGGAATGCCTTCCTCTCGTGGATGCCGTCATCGAAATTCTTGATGCGCGCATTCCCCGTTCCTCGCAAAACCCCGAGATCGACAAGATCTGCGGCGACAAGCCCCGTCTTGTCCTTCTCTCCAAATCCACCCTTGCCAATCCCACGATCACCTCACAGTGGAAGCAATACTTCGAAAACAAGGAGCGCGGCTGTATCATCTGCGACTTTGTCACGGGTGCCGGTATGAACGAGATCGTTCCCGAACTGCAACGCCTTTGCGCGGATACGCTTGAACGATATGCCGCCAAAGGGATGCACGGCAAAGCACTGCGCGCGATGGTCGTCGGCATTCCGAATGTCGGAAAGTCCTCTTTTATTAATAAGATCACCGGGGCAAAAAAAGCCCGCGTGGAAGACCGTCCCGGTGTAACGGTCGACAAGCAGTGGGTCAAAACCCCCTATCGCCTTGAACTGCTCGATATGCCGGGGGTTCTCTGGCCTAAATTCGAGGAAAAGACTGTTGCCGAGAATCTCGCCATCACAGGAGCGATCAAGGATCAGATCCTTGATGTGGAAGAGCTTGCCTGCGTTCTCTGCTCGCGTCTTGCCGCGACCGATCCCGATGCATTCTTCTCACGCTACGGACTGCCCGACACTCTCCGCGAAGGCTATGACGGTTATGATCTTCTGGAAGCCGTTGGCAGAAAACGCGGTTTTCTGATCAAGGGCGGCGATGTCAACACCGAGCGCACCGCTCTTATGCTGCTCGACGAACTGCGTGGCGGCAAGATCGGCAGGATCTCGCTGGAAAAGCCTCGCTTCAAGCCTCAGCCCACCTGCTCTGAGGATACTTCATCTCTCTGAAAAATCATTAACAAGCGATACAAGTCGTAAAATAAGAAAGGAATCAACAGTATGAAACGTGTTCTGATTATTGGCGGCTCGGGCGGTATCGGTTCCGCTTGTGTCGAAAAATTCACAAAAAAGAATCATCTCGTCGTCTTTACCTATCACAGCCATCCCTCCGCGGCGGCTTCTCTTGCCGCACGCACCGGTGCCAATGCCCTCGCTTGTGATGTGACAGATCCTGACGATGTGAAGCGCTGTGTAGAAAACGCCGCAAAGCTTCTCGGCGGCACGATCGATGTCTTGGTCAACTGTGCAGGTATTGCCCAGATCAAGCTTTTCACCGAATTGACCGACAGCGATTGGAAAACGATGCTCAACACCAACCTCTCTTCGGTATTCCACGTAACCCGCGCCGTCGTCCCGTATATGATCCGTCAGAAATACGGCAAGATCGTCACGGTCGGCTCTATGTGGGGAAAGACGGGTGCTTCCTGCGAGGTGCACTACTCTGCCGCCAAGGCAGGCATTGAAGGCTTTACCAAGGCACTTGCCAAGGAGCTTGGTCCTTCGGGCATCACCGTCAACTGCGTAGAACCCGGTGTGATCGAAACTGCTATGAATGAGACACTGGATGCCGAAACCGTCAAAGAGCTTGTGGAAGAAACGCCGCTTTGCCGCATCGGTCAGCCCAAGGATGTCGCCGAAGCCGTGTATTTCTTCTCGTCCGACCGTTCCTCCTTTGTGACGGGGCAGATTCTCGGCGTTGACGGCGGATACGCAATTTAACCTATTGTTATAACTACCTTGCAACACATCGGAGACTTGTTATGGAACTGATTCCCTCCCCCTTGATCCGCTTTG
>JAFTKF010000163.1 GCA_017453405.1 Clostridia bacterium | reverse complement strand
GCATATCTCGGCAGTCTATGCAATCGAGGATCAACTGATTCCTGCGGTAAACGATCTGATTCAAGTTTTATATCGGCTGGAAGATGAAAATCGCGGCGTTGTGAAAAGTGGACGTACCCATCTTCAGGATGCGACCCCGATCACCTTCAGTCAGGAAATCAGCGGTTGGCGCTCTTCGCTTGAGAGAGATGTTCAACTGCTCGAATTGGCAGTGAAGCCTCTTTATGAGCTGGCACTGGGCGGCACTGCTGTCGGAACGGGCTTAAATGCTCCCAAGGGGTTTGATCGCCTTGTTGCTGCCAAGATTGCCTCGCTGACCGGTAAACCCTTTGTGACTGCAGAAAACAAGTTCCACGCACTGACCTCTAAGGATGAGATCGTTTTTGCTCACGGTGCGATCAAAGCAACCGCCTGCGATATGATGAAAATTGCCAACGATATCCGTTGGCTTGCATCGGGTCCCAGAGTTGGGCTCGGCGAGATCCGCATTCCGGAAAACGAGCCCGGCTCATCGATTATGCCGGGTAAGGTCAATCCGACACAGTGCGAAGCGGTAACAATGGTTGCTGTGCAGGTGATGGGCAACGATACCGCGATCACTGTCGCAGCCTCGCAGGGCAATTTTGAACTGAATGTCTTTATGCCTGTTGCGGCATATAATTTCCTGCAGTCGGCAAGGCTTCTTGCCGAGGCAATTGTTTCGTTCACTGTCAACTGCGCGATTGGCATTACGGCAAACCGCGAAAAGATGCATCACAATCTTCATCATTCGTTGATGCTTGTTACCGCATTAAATCCATATATCGGATATGAAAATGCCGCTAAAACGGCTAAAAAAGCATATGCCGAAAACATCTCCTTAAAGAAAGCGTGTGTTGCGCTCGGCTTTCTGACCGAGGAGGAATTTGATGCCGTTTTCCATCCCGAAGAAATGGTTTAAGCCCTACATAGAGAATGAGGTATTGAATGAAAGTAACATATTTTCCCGGATGCACCTTAAGAAATAAGGCAAAGCAGCTTGATCACTATGCACGGGAAGTTGCTGCTGTACTGGGAATCGAACTCTGTGAACCAAACGAATGGCAATGTTGCGGCGGTGTCTTTATCAATGCTTCTGATGAAATTGCAGGAAAGCTTTCTTCTGTCAGACTGCTTCAAGCGGCGAAGGAACAGAACACACCGCTTGTTACGATTTGTTCCGCCTGTCACAATGTCATCAAGCAAACCAATCATGCGATAAAAGCCGATTCTGCTTTTTGCGATAAGGTCAATTGCTATCTGGCGCAGGAAAAAGAGCCCAAAGCCTATCACGGCGAAGCTGAAGTTTTACATTATCTTGAGCTGCTTCGTGATCACGTAGGATTCGAAGCCCTTCAAAACAAGGTCAAGCATCCCTTGACGCAAATGAAAATTGCACCGTATTACGGTTGTCTTCTGTTGCGTCCGTCTAAAATTATGCAATTTGATGATCCCGAAAACCCGACCTTGCTTGAAAATCTGATCAAGGCACTGGGCGGACAGTGTGTACCGTTTCCTATGCGAAACGAATGCTGCGGCGCGTATACCGTCCTTGAGGACCGTTCGATTACCAAAAAGAAGAGCGAAACAGTCATCAAGAACGCTCTCGCGCACGGTGCGGATGTGATCGTTACCGCTTGCCCGCTTTGTAAATATAATCTTGAACGTATCGGAGGAAGCATTCCGATCGTGTATTTTACCGAACTTATGGCACAAGCACTTGGGATAGAGGAGGCAGAAAATGACTGACCGTTACCGTCAAATCACCGAAACGGTACTGATTATCAGCGGTCAAGATCCGCGTCAGTGTATGGCTTGCGGCAAATGCACCGCAAGCTGTCCCGCCTATGAACATATGAACTATCATCCCCATCAATTTGTTTCACTTGTCAAAAAAGGGAAGAGTCATATGCTTCTTGACGACACCTCCATCTACCATTGTCTTTCCTGCTATGCGTGTGCAGAACGTTGCCCACGCGGTGTAGAACCCGTCAAGCTGATTGAGGCAATCCGCTTGCTTGCACTGCGGGAAAAGGGTGCAAACAGACTGACACCCGATGCTGTTTCTCAGCTTTTGGATGACGAAATGCCACAGCAGGTACTCGTCAGCGCTTTCAGAAAATATTCCAAATAAGAAGGGAGCTTTCAACCTATGCAAAGAATTGGCGTATTTGTTTGTCATTGCGGAACGAATATAGCGGCAACCGTCGATGTAAAAGCGGTGGCAAAGGCGCTGGAACATGAGCCCGGGGTTGTCATTTCCCGTGAATATCCCTATATGTGTTCGCAAACCGGTCAGGAGCTGATCAAAAAAGACATTCACGACTATTCCCTTAGCGGGATCGTTGTCTGCTCCTGTTCACCGCGTATGCACGAAAATACATTCCGCAAAACAGCCGCATCTGCGGGGCTTAATCCATATATGGTCGAAATCGCCAATATCCGTGAGCAATGCTCGTGGGTCCATAAAGATATCCTGACCGGAACCGAAAAAGCGATCATTCTCGGAAAAGCCGCAATCGCCAAAGTGAATCTCAACGCCCCTTTGACCCCGGGAGAATCGCCAGTAACCAAACGCGCGCTTGTCATCGGCGGCGGTATTGCGGGAATCCAGACCGCGCTGGATATTGCCGATGCGGGATTTCTTGTCGATATTGTGGAGAAAAAGCCAACGATCGGCGGCAAAATGGCGCAGCTGGATAAGACCTTTCCGACGCTGGACTGCGCCGCCTGCATCCTGACACCCAAAATGGTCGATGTGGCACAGCACGAAAATATTCGTGTGTTTTCCTACAGCGAAGTAAGCGAAGTGGACGGATTCGTCGGTAATTTTAAAGTTTCGATCAAACGAAAGGCGCGGTATGTCAAAGAGGACATCTGCACCGGTTGCGGACTGTGTACCGAAAAATGCCCGCAGAAAAAAATACCCAATGAATTCAATCTCGGTATGGATCAGCGTCGAGCCATTTACATTCCGTTTGCGCAAGCTGTACCAAAGGTCGCTACGATTGATGCCGATGCTTGCTCAATGTTAAAAAACGGAAAATGCGGTGTATGCGCAAAAGTGTGTACCGTAGGCGCGATTGATTATCGAGCAAAAGATGAATACTTCACCGAAACCTACGGCGCGATCGTTGTTGCCACAGGGTTTAATCCGATCCCGATGGATCGCTTTGATGAATTCGCATACAGTCAGAGCAAGGATGTCATTACTTCGCTGGAATTTGAACGTCTTACCAATGCCGCAGGACCGACCGGAGGACAACTGCTTCGTCCCTCCGACGGAAAGCATCCTCATACGGTCGTGTTTGTGCAATGTGTCGGCTCACGTTGTTCTTCCTGTCTTGATAAAGGCAAGGAGTACTGCTCAAAGATCTGCTGTATGTATACTGCCAAGCACGCTATGCTGATCCGCGATAAATACCCCGATACAACGGTCTATGTCTTTTATATTGATGTTCGTACACCCGGAAAGAATTTTGATGAATTTTACAGACGCGCTGTTGAAGAATACGGTGTCAATTATATCAAAGGGCAGGTTGGGAAGGTGATTCCCGAAAATGACAGACTGATCGTTCAGGCGTCCGATCTCCTTGCCGGGGAACAGTTGAAAATAGATGCCGACCTTGTTGTGCTTGCGGCGGCAATCGAACCGGATCCGAGCGCACGGGAGCTTGCCACGATGCTCACTGCAAGTATGGACACCAATCAATTCTTTACCGAAGCACACCCCAAGCTTCGCCCTGTGGAGAGTCCGACAGCAGGAATTTTTCTGTCGGGAGCTTGCCAAGGACCGAAGGATATTCCTGAAACCGTATCACAAGCGGGAGCAGCGGCATCCAAGGTAATCGGTCTTTTATCTAAAAACAAATTGCTGGGAAATCCCTGCGTTGCCCGCTGTGACGAAATGATGTGTAACGG
>JAFTKF010000162.1 GCA_017453405.1 Clostridia bacterium | reverse complement strand
CTCTGCCCTTCCCGTTCCAAGAGACAGCGCATCCAGCGACAGGGCTTCGCAGTATGTCATCGGGTGAAACCCGCGGCAGTAGCCCGAAAGCTCGCCCACCTTCGTCACGCTGTTTGCCACCGTAAAGATCTCGCTCTCCAGCGCCTTCATCAAGGGATACTCACGGTCGAGCACCTCCGTCCACTTGGGAAGCGTTACCTTGATCTCGGCAAGCGGAAATTCATACAGCACCATTTCCATAATATGACGGATGTCCTCACCGTCAAGCTGTAAACAGTTGACCAGTGCCACGGGAACGCGGTATTTTTCCTCGAGTGCCAGCGCCAATGCTTCGCTGGCGGCATCCTCGGGGTGTCTTGAATTCAGAACGATCGCAAAAGGCTTGCCGAGTGCGTGCAGCTCGGATACCACCCGTGCCTCCGCCTCCTCATACGCCTCACGCGCGATATCGCAAATACTGCCGTCGCTCGTGACTACGATGCCGATCGTGCTGTGATCGCAGATCACCTTTTGTGTGCCGATCTCCGCCGCCTTCTCAAAGGGCATTTCTTCTCCGCTCCACGGGGTCATTACCATTCGCGGCAGATCGTCCTCGTTCGCCCCCAGTGCATCCTTCACCAGATATCCGACGCAATCGATCATTTTTACACGCATCGACGAGATCCCGCCGTCAAAGGTGACCGTCACCGCCTCGTCGGGAATGAATTTCGGCTCGGTGGTCATCACGGTCTTCCCCGATGCCGACTGCGGCATACCGTCGCGGGTGCGCTCGCGGTCATACTCCTTGGCAATATTCGGCAAAACCGTTGTTTCCATAAACCGTTGAATAAAGGTCGACTTGCCCGTCCGCACGGGACCCACGACTCCGATATAGATATCTCCCGCGCAACGGCTCGCAATATCCTTGTAAATACTGTGTTGATACGGCATTTCTTTTCCTCCTACAAACCGATTGAATATTTCGTCACTCCACTATATTCAGAAAAGCTGCCCGATATGAACAAAACCGCAGGAAAGACCTGCGGTTTTGAAACCTTATTTCGGATAAAACACCTTGCGGCTGTCAAGATCCAGCCATAGCATACGGTAATCACGGGTCGTAGCAAGGTAATAGGTGTGATCGGGGGCAAGATCGGCTTCGGGATAGCGCGACAAAAACAGCACCGCCTCCGACGCACTGACCAGACTTCCGCCCACCAGCGTCTCAGAAACACCGAGATCGGCAAGCGTGAAAGCAAGACTGCCGTCAAAGGTATACACCGAAAGATTGTCTTCCTCTTTGTCAAGCACAAACACCAGATAGTCATCACTCACCGAAACCGCAAGCGGTGTTCCGAGCGGCAACGTGAAATACCGTCCGTATGCCTCAACCGATACCCCGTCATCCAAGCGCAGACGAACGATCCGTCCGCCTTTGGTCGTAAAATTCAGACTGGTCAGTGCCATCTTATTTCTCCGATACCATCGCGCGAACCAGATCGCAGAATCTATCGCAGGAAGCGAGATCAAGCGCCTCATTCGGGGAATGCACCTCATAGATCGTCGGACCGACCGACAAAGCATCACAGCCGATCTTTGATACGAAAATACCGCATTCCAGTCCTGCGTGGATCGCGTTCACCACAGGCTCGGAATCGGGAAAGAGCTTCTTGTAAATGCGAAGGAAATCTTTGGCAAGCTGAGAATTCGCATTCATATCCCAACCGCCCGAGCGCTCTTCCAGACAGTATTCCACACCGATCTGCGTGGAAAGCCGCCGATACGCGCGCAGAAGCGCATCCATTTCGCTGTCACAGGAGGAACGTGCCATAATCGAGGCAACCACACCGCTATCATCGGTGGTGATCACGCCCATATTGGCGGAGGTACGCACAAACAGAGGATTTGCGGGCGACATCGACACAACGCCGTTCACGGGAAGCGTCGTCATCGAGATCACCGCCGAGGTATCCTTATACGAAAGGCGGCTGTCGCTTCTCTTTCCGCGACGAACTGTCACGCGAAGCTTTTTATCGGGCGCAAACATCTCGCCCGCGATCCGCTTGCCCTCCGCCTCCAGCAGTGCCGTTGCGCGCGCGGGGTCAAGCACCGTGATGCGCACCGTACACTCACGCGGAATGGCGTTACGCTTATTGCCGCCGTTGATCGATACCAGATGGAAGGGGCAATCCTCATACAAAAGCGCAAGCAATCTGCCCATCAGGCGAATGGCATTCTGTCTGCCTGTGTGAATATCCGTGCCCGAATGACCGCCCGCAAGCCCTTTTACCGTGATATCCAGCGTTTTTTCCTCACACGCCTCACGGTCGCAGGCAAGCTTTAAGAGCATATCGGCAGAGCCTGCGCAGGAGGAGATCGCCTCCCCGTCAAGCTCGGTGTCGAGATTCAGCATACGGCGTGCCGTGATCTTCGAGCAATCGAAGCCGTGCGCCCCATACAGACCCGTTTCCTCAGCCGAGGTGAACAGGCATTCCAGAACCGGATGCTCCAGTGTTTCATCGTCAAGAAGAGAGAGCATCAGCGCAACGGCAACACCGTTATCCGCGCCGAGCGTTGTGCCTCTGGCACGGAGAAAGCCGCGATTGTCAATATAGAGAGCAAGCGGATCTTTCAGAAAATCGTGTCCCGAATCGGCATTTTTCTCACACACCATATCAGTGTGACCCTGAAGCAGGATCGCGGGCTGCGTCTCATACCCTGCCGTTGCTTCTTTTCTCATAAAAACATTATGGTATTCATCCACCGAGCACGCAATGCCGCGCGCGTCGGCAAACGCTTTCAGAAACGCCGCAATGCCCTCTTCATTGCCCGATCCGCGCGGAATACGGGAAATGTCCTCAAAATAACGGAAAAACGACATATGGCGATAACCGCTTATGATATAGTCCATACCAACCTCACAAAATCATAAAATCAAAAAAGGACCATTCGTGAGAACAGTCCTTTCTTTTGTCATTAGCCGAGCTTCGAATAGTTAACCTTGATGCCGGGACCCATCGTGGAAGCCACAACACAGCTCTTGATATACTGACCCTTAGCAGCAGCGGGCTTAGCCTTGATGATCGCGCCAAGAAGGGTGTCAAAGTTCTCCTGAAGCTTTTCAGGACCGAAGGAAGCCTTACCGATGGGGCAGTGGATGATATTGGTCTTATCCAGACGGTATTCGATCTTACCTGCCTTAGCTTCGGTAACTGCCTTGCCGAGTTCCATCGTTACGGTACCTGCCTTGGGGTTAGGCATCAGGCCCTTAGGACCCAGCACCTTACCGAGACG
>JAFTKF010000161.1 GCA_017453405.1 Clostridia bacterium | reverse complement strand
TGGATTTTGTCAATAGTTAGAACAGTTCACATACCGTTGCTTTGCGACTGATGCCATACCAAGCCTCCTTCGTATCTTTTTTGGTGATCCGTCCTGGAATCGGTCTCACCGCAACGACGCAAAGCCGAGAAAATTTCGGCTTTGCTATGCGGTTCGGTCAGTCGCGGCTCTGACACGCCATCAGCGTGTCATTCACTACCGCTCCCGTTCGATTCCCGTACGAATCACGACAGATAAAAAACAAGGTCACACAAAAGTGTGACCTTGTTTTTTGGTGACCCGTACGGGAATCGAACCCATGTTTCCAGCGTGAGAGGCTAGCGTCTTGACCGCTTGACCAACGGGCCTTAGTGCTTGATTATTATAGCATTAAAAAACGAAACTGGCAATAGGCAAGTTCAACAAACTATGAGTAATATTTTTGTGAATTATTTCATATTCAATCTATATAAGGCGAGATTTATAAAGAATTGTTGAGGGAATTTTCCAAAATCACTTGCCAAAATTCCAAAGATATGATAAACTGATTGAAAATACGCTTTTGCTTTATCAGTAAGGAAATGTTTTATGAAGCCTATCCGCAAGACGTGGTTTAACCGCGTGAAGAAAATCATTCGACTTTTCGTCAAACCAACCAGATTCGTCACCTTGGGCGAAGAGATTGAGGATGGTTCCATTATTGTATGCAATCATTCGGGTGCGGGCGCACCGCTTGCTTGGGAATTGTACAGTGATCATCAGTTCCGCTTTTGGGGTACATATGAGATGAACTCAGGTCTTCGCTCGGTTTACCGTTATCTTGTTCACACCTATTATGTTCAAAAGAAAAAATGGAACATTCTCGCGGCGCGTCTCTTCAGTCTGATTGCGGCACCGTTTGCCACGATGTTCTATGCCGGTATGAATCTCATTTCGACCTACCGTGATACACGCTTCAGAAAGTCTCTTGCCGAAAGCTTTGTGACGCTGGAGCGCAAGGAATCGCTGGTGATTTTCCCGGAGGATTCTTCGGACGGTTATTACGATGTTCTGAAGAGTTATCACGCAGGTGTGGTTCTTCTTGCCTCACTTTGTTTGAAGAGGGGGATGGATCTCAAGCTGTACGTGGCATATTATCAGAGAAAAACCAAGACCTGCGTGGTTTCGAAGCCTGTCCGCTTATCGAGTCTCTTTCGTGACGGTGCCACGCGAGACGAAATTGCCCGCCGCCTTTGTGAGGAGTGCAATGCGCTCGGTCTTTACGATGTTGCCACAGCCCCGGATCTTTCTGCCGCCTCATAACCGACAATACCAAAAACGCTCCCGATCCAAGACGGTCGGGAGCGTTTTGTATTAAAGATTCAAAAAGTCTTTTCTGTAGTTTACGCCAAAGCTTTCGGCAAGAATGACCATTTCTTCATCCTTGATCGTGTTGACACGGGGCAGATGGGCGGTGAGCATATAAATCTGTGCCGCTTTTTCAACCGTTTCCACAAGTCCGAAGGCTTCATCGGGCGTTTTGCCTGCGGCGTAAATGCCGTGCATGCCCCAGATTACCGTGCGGAATTCCTTCATTTTTTCGGCAGTTGCCTCTCCAATGGTGTTATTGCCGCAAAGCATCCAAGGCAGAACGCCAACGCCTTCGGGGAAGACAACGATGCATTCGGTGCACATTTCCCAAAGCGAATGCGTAAAGCTTCTGTCGGAAAGCTCGTGAACATAGTTCATTGCCAGTGTATAGGTAGGATGGGTGTGCATCACGATGCGGTTTTCGGGGTCGACCTCAAGGCGCGCCATATGACTCATCAGATGCGCGGGAAGCTCACTGGTAAAGCGTCCGCCGTCACGGTAGCCCCAAAGAAGCTCTGCCGTCGTACCGTCTTGGGCAATACGGAACAGTCCGAGATTGGTTTCGGGATCGCGTTTGACATTGCGAAAATATTTTCCTGTTCCTGTGACAATGAAATATTTTCCGATCAGTGTGGGGGCATAAAAGCCGATCGGGATTCTGCGCAGAACGCAGTGAATGTCGAGATATTCCTTGACCTCTTCTTCATCGAGCATATAGCTGATGTTGCCGCCGTTTCTTTCGTCCCATCCGAGGCGGTACATATTCGAGGTCATTTCGATCATTTCTTCAATAAAGGGACTTGTCATAATATCCTTCACGTTTCAGCCTCTTTTCATAAGTACTTCGTTTTCATAGGTCTTGACTTCCTGATACCAAGCTTCTCCCGTCGGAACGCCGCAAACCTTGCAGTACTCGTTCCAGATATCTCCGAAGGGAAGGGTCTTCAGCTCTTCGCTGAGCATCAAAAGCTCGGTTGTGTTGCCCGTTTCCTGAAGGGCTTTGAGTCTTTCCACCGGCGATAAAAGTGCGGCGAGAAGGGCTTTTCGGATGCTTCTCGCACCGAGAACCCAAGCGGCGATACGGTTGATCGAGCCGTCGAAATAGTCGAGTGCGATGAAGGTGCGGTCGAGGGCGCCGCGGAATACGATCTCTTTGGCGATCTCTCTTGTTTCATCATCGAAGATAACCACGTGATCAGAATCCCAACGAACGGGGCGCGTGACATGAAGAGCGACGCGGTCGCTGAAGAGATACAGCGAGGAAAGCTTATCGGATACAAGCTCGGTGGGGTGATAATGACCGTTATCGACCAGCGGCGTGATATTGTTGGCTTTGGCATAAGTCAGGGCAAATTCCGCGCTGACAACCGTATAGGATTCAAGACCGATACCGAACACCTTGGACTCCAGCGTGGGGAAAACCAGTGTTTTATCGTAGGGTGTGGCAAGGATCTCATCGAGAGAGGCTTTCATTCTGGCACGGGGTGCGTAACGGTCGGCGGGAATGTCCTTCATACCGTCGGGCATCCAGAAATTGATCACGGTGGGTTTTCCGGTTTCCTTAGCGAAATATTCGGCAATTTTCAGGCAAGCGATACCGTGCTCGATCCAGAAGCGGCGTACCGTTTCGTCAGCCGAGGAAAGCGTACCGTCTGCTTTTTGCATGGCGTGGCTGAAGAAGGTGGGGTTGAAGTCGATGCCAACGCCGAGTTTTTTTGCAAACGCGACCCATTTTTCGAAATGCTTCGGCTCAAGGCGGTTGCGGTCGACCCATTCGCCTTCTTCGAAAATAGCATAACAAGCGTGCAGGTTCAGCTTGGTCGTGCCGGGGATCAGTTTGATCGCGGTTTCGTAGTCCTGCATCAATTCCTCGGGCGTTCGTGCTTTTCCGGGATAATTGCCTGTTACCTGAATGCCGCCCGTCAAAGGTCCGTCCTGATCGAATCCCGTGACATCGTCACCCTGCCAGCAGTGCAGAGCAATCTCTGTATGCTTTAATGTTTCGATAGCGGCATCGGTGTCAACACCGATTGCCTGATAGATCGCCTTGGCTTCTTCATATCGTGTCATAGTTTTGTGTCCTTTCATATCGTACCGACCTCACGGACGGAAAAGCTGTTTTGTATGATGGTTCTGACCTCGTTAAGAGAAATGCCGAGATCTGCCATTAGTTGACTTGCGAGATTTCCGATAGCAGTTCCTTCTTTCGGACCGGCAAGAACGCGAAGTGCGGTTTTGTCTTTGGTCAGCGCGTTCAGATAGGCATCCGACGAACCGCCTCCTACGATCTGGAGCGTATCGAAGGTGATGCCTGTGATCTGTTGCATTTCGTGAATGGCATCCCGATAGGAAAGCGCCAGTGAGTGGTAAATACTTGCCATAAGATCAGGAAGCGAGAGTTCTTGTTCGCAAAGCAGCGTTTGAATGGCAAGGCACATACTCTCGGGAGCAGAGAGGGAAGGATGGTTGACATCGAATGTTTTACGATAGGTGGACGACATTGCCATTTCCATCAGCTCGTTATAGCTGTGACGCTTGCCGTGCTCTTTTCTTACATTCTGAATCAGCCACATTCCCATAATGTTTTTCAGAAAACGGTATCGGTATTCAATACCGCCTTCGTTGGTGAAATTGGCGTTTCGGGCGGCATCGTCGGTATAGGGCTGAAGCTGTTCGGTGCCGAGAAGACTCCACGTGCCGGAGGAAAGGGTAGCGGTCGTGTGACCGCCGACGGTTGCGACATATGCCGAGGCGGTATCGTGTGTCGGGCAGGCAATGACTGTAGCGCGGTAGCCAACGAAGCCGGCGACATCGGGCAAGAGCGTGCCGATCGTTTCTGTCGGCAGTGTCAGCTTTCCGAAAAGCCGTTCGGGAAATCCGAGGGTAGACAGGATTTCTGCATCCCACGTTTTGGTTTCGGCGTTGATCAGCGAGGTTGTTGTGGCGTTGGTATATTCATTTTGGATCTTGCCGGTTAAGCGATAGGCAAGATAATCCGGAATTTGCATCAGGTAATGGGCGCGATCCAGCTTGCCGCTGAGCTTATCGGCATAGAGCTGATAAACCGTATTGAAGGGCTGAAACTGGATGCCGGTTTTTTGATATAACCTGCGGTGCGGGAGAATGGCATGTACCTTGTCAACCGTTTTTGCCCGTTCACTGTCGCGGTATGCATACACGGGTGAGAGCAGGCGCTGTTCGGCATCCAGAAGACAGTAGTCAACACCCCACGTGTCAATGGCAACCGTCTTGGGAGGCTTGCCGATGGCGTGGGCTTTTTGCAT
>JAFTKF010000160.1 GCA_017453405.1 Clostridia bacterium | reverse complement strand
AGCTTATAAAGAATATTGAATTCCCGTCGTGTTAATGCAATTTCTTCGCCGTTTAGTGTGGCGGAGTATTCATCGATATTCATTGTGAAGCTACCGATTTCAAGCTTGCGGCTTTGCGCAATTCCGGCACGGCGCAAGAGGGCGCCGATACGTAAAAGTAATTCATCAAGATCGATCGGTTTGATCATATAGTCATCGATCCCGATGCGGAAGCCGCGTTGCTTGGAGGCGAGATCGTCTTTGGCGCTCATAAACAGAATCGGAATGTTTTCATTCAGCGATCGAACGGTTTGCGCGAACTCAAGGCCGTCAACCTTTGGCATCATAATATCGGATATAATGAGATCAAACACCGTTTCATATAAGGCGTCGTATGCATCGTGAGCAGATAAACAGCCAACGCTTTCATAACCTGCCAAGCGCAGATACGAACATACCGTACGGTTGAGATCTTTATCGTCCTCTACAACAAGTATTTTAAACATAGTACCCTCGCTTTTTTTCATCAGTATAGCACGCATTTGTTAAGATTTTGTTTCTAAATGAAAAAAGTACGTGTTTTTCAAGAATATCTGATACGATAAAGGAAAAAGCAGTCGGGAAAACTGCTTTTTTAAGAGGTGAGATCGGATCAGCCCAATAAAACATCCATAAGCATCATCAGGCAAAAACCGACAAGGAGCGCATAAGTAGCACCGCGCTCTGAGCCGTGAGCGTGTGTTTCGGGGATCATTTCATCGCTGATCACATAGAGCATTGTACCCCCTGCGAATGCTAAAGCAAAAGGAAGGATCACAGATGCGACCTTTACGGCAAAAAATCCAATGAAGGTTCCGACGACTTCGACAAGACCGGTGAGGGCAGCAATGAGAAAGGTTTTCTTTGCCGAAACGCCCGAAGCGAGCATAGGAGAGATGATCACCATACCTTCGGGAATGTTTTGCAGTGCGATACCGCCTGCGATCAGAATCGCTTGTGAGGTGTCCCCCGAGCCGAAGCCGACACCTGCCGCAATTCCCTCGGGCAGATTGTGGATCGCGATTGCCGTGACAAACAGTAGGACTTTATTGAGACTTTTGTTATTGCCGTGTGTTTCGGTATCACTGCCGATCAAACGGTGAAGATGCGGGACGAGCTTGTCAATCAGATTAAGGCAAACGGCACCTGAGAATATGCCAACGACGGTAATGAGGATGCCATACCGTCCACCGTATTCAAGGGAGGGAAGGATGAGCCCGAGAATGGCTGCTGAAAGCATAATGCCTGCGGCAAACGATAAGACGATATCGGAAAAGCGGTGTGATATTTTTTTAAAACAAAAGCCGATGACAGCGCCGATTACCGTTGCGCCGCCCACACCGATTGCTGTTAATAGAACAGGAGTCATTGCATCACCTATTATTTAGTCTTCCTATAATTTGAAATAATTTCAGTTACAGTGTAACACATTTCAAGGAATTATTCAAGTGTTTTTGTTCAGGACGGATGAAGAATTTCTCGTGTCGAGATGGGTGTTTGCCTCTTTACATTTTATGAAATACGTGTTATAATAGTAAAAAAGAGGGAGACTGTCATATGGGGTTTCTATTCATTGCGGTTATCTATATTTTGTTGAATGCCTATCTTGCGCTGCGTCTTGGCTTGGCGTTGTCTTTCGTTTTTTCTCAACGCTTCCGACGCAGGGTAAAATGGATTGCTTATGGAATAGTTACCATACTCTCGCTTGTTATGATGCTCGGGCTTATAACAAAAATTTCGATATTTTCTGTGATCAGTGCTGTATGGATGGGAATCTTTGTCAATCTCCTTCTCGTAATACTGCTTTTTGATCTTGTTCGTCTTATACTGAAATGCTTTTTCAAAAATGAACATATACGCAAAATCGGGAGTGTGGTTTACCGTGTCGGTATTCTGATATTGCCGCTCCTCTTTTCGTTATATGGTTTTATAAACGCCGCAACGGTGACGGTAACGACTTATGACCTTACCGTCGATAAGCCGCTTCAACCGCTGAAGATCGTTATGATATCCGATCTTCACCTGGGCGCTGTGGGGGCAGAGTCGAATCTTGATGATTGGGTGGAAGCGATCAATCAGGAAGAGCCTGATGTCGTTCTGATCGCGGGAGATCTTATTGACTCGGATTTTGATAAGATCAAATATCCGCTTTCTGCAGAAAAACTGCTTGCTTCTATCAAGGCAAGATACGGTGTATATGCCTGCCTCGGTAACCACGATTCGGGGGAAACGTATGGCAAAATGCTTGCTTTTTTTGAGCGTGCTGAGATCACGGTCCTTCGTGATTCGTATCAGGTTATTGACGACCGTTTTGTTCTGATCGGACGCTATGATATTTCTCCTATCGGAAGTACTTATCTTGACGGTAAGCGGCAGGACACCAAAGCCTTTCTCGATTCACTTCATGTGTACGATCTTCCGACTTTTGTGATGGATCATAATCCAAAAGATGTTATGGCGTATGACAGCAGAGTGGATCTTGTCCTGTCAGGACATACGCATAAGGGTCAGGTATTTCCCGGCAATCTTGTTACCGACCTCTTGTATCCCGTGGATTACGGTCTCCATCAGCAAAATGAAGATTCTCCCTACGTTGTTGTATCCTCGGGGATTTTCGGGTGGGGAATGCCAATGAAAACATCGGGTCATTCTGAGATCGTTGTCATCAATATAGAAAGCAGTCTGACAGAGCAGTGACAACTCATCAATTCATAAGGTTATTATTTTAAAAAGGATAGGACTTTGACACTATGGCAAAATTATATTTTAAATACGGCGCAATGGGATCCAGCAAAACAGCAAATGCGTTGATTACCAAATTCAATTACGAGGAACGTGGAATGCGTGTTTGGCTGATCAAGCCTTCTGTTGATACACGCGACGGGGCAGACAGCGTCCGTTCCCGAATCGGACTTGAAGCAAGAGCGGAAGTGATCACGCCCGAGACTGATATATTTGCAGTTTTTCAAAACAAAAGCGACAGCGATGTGATCATTGCGGACGAATGCCAGTTCTTTACGGGAAAACAGATCGATGAATTACTACGGATCGTTGACTGT
>JAFTKF010000013.1 GCA_017453405.1 Clostridia bacterium | reverse complement strand
CTGCTTCGGACGGCGTTCGAGAAGGTGAGCAATATCAAGAACCTTAGCGGCTTCTTCAACCTTTCTCTTGATCTCTTCCTTGGGAACCTTGCGGAGCTTCAGACCAAATGCCATATTGTCAAATACGGTCATATGGGGATACAGAGCGTAGTTCTGGAATACCATCGCGATGTCACGGTCCTTGGGGGCGATGTCGTTTACAAGCTTATCGCCAATGAAGAGTTCGCCTTCGGTGATCTCTTCAAGACCTGCGATCATACGGAGGGTCGTGGTCTTACCGCAACCGGAAGGACCGACGAAAATGATAAATTCTTTGTCCTTAACTTCAAGGCAGAAGTCGTTAACGGCAGTAACGCCGCCGGGATACTTTTTATAAAGGTGTCTGAAAGAAATACTTGCCATGGGAATCATCCTCCTGAAATAATTAGCATTCGTTTTCTACGCTCTTATTGTAGCAGATTTTTTTGCCTTTGGAAAGAGGGTAAATCCCCAAATTTTTGCCCTTGGTTTTGTGCAGAATTACCAATAATTCGACAATCTGATCAAGACACCTTCAAAATATAATTTAATAAATTAAAATATCAACCAAATGGCAAGCGGTTTCGTGAAATGTGTCAAAAAGAAGTGTTGCTTTTTGGTAAAGATGACAGTGCTTTTTTCGACGGTTTTCAGGGATGTTCTCTTGTAATCCCGTGGCATTTGTGCTATAATCGAAGAAGAAAACAAACGAAAGAAGGTGTCAGTATGGCATATCTGTCTCTTCGGGGGATCGGTAAGATCTATGTGTCGCAATCCGGTGTTGCGGTGGGAATCCGCGGCGTGGATCTTGATTTCTCACTTGGCGAATTTGTTGCGATCACGGGTAAATCCGGTTCGGGTAAATCCACCCTTCTCAACGTGATCAGCGGTATGGATTCGTATGAAGAAGGCGAGCTTCTGATCGAAGGCAATGCGACCTCTCATTATCTGGAGCCCGATTGGGAAGAATTCAGAGAACGGTACATATCGTTTATTTTTCAGGATTATAACATCATTGAAAGCTTTACGGTTCTTGAAAATGTTGAGCTTGCCCTGATGCATATTGAGGACCGTAAGGAACGCCGCCGCCGTGCCCTGATGCTGCTGGAGCGTGTGGGACTGTCCTCGCATATTCGTCACAAGGGAAGTCGCCTTTCGGGCGGTCAGAAGCAACGCGTGGTCATTGCAAGAGCCCTTGCCAAGGATTCTCCCATCCTGCTTGCCGACGAGCCGACAGGCAACCTTGACTCGGCAAGCGCCAAGGAGATCGTCAAGCTGTTATATGAGATCTCGGCGGAAAAGCTTGTGATCGTGGTCACGCACAATTTTGAACAGCTTGAAGGCTATGCCACCCGTCACGTACGCGTGTTTGACGGTGCGATCGAGCGGGATATCACGCTCGGTGCTCCGAGAAACCAAAAAAACGAGAGCAAGAAGGAACAATCTTTGCCGAAAAAACGCGGAAAAGACTTAAAAAACGGGCTGATTCTCGGAAAAAGCATTTTTTCCTCACGCCCGAGGCTATCGGTCTTCCTCTGTTTTCTGATGATCATCGGAACGCTCTCGTTGTTCATCGTGACAGGCTTTTGCGGAGATGCCTTTTCGGTATTTGAGCCGCATTATATGTTCACGCCGATCGACGGCAGAGTCATCCTGACACAGCAGGACGGCTCACCCTTTGATGAAAAGACGCTGGAAGCTCTGGCAAAAAAACACGGCGCTCTCAGCGTACTGCATTATGACCTTTTGCTGGACAATGCCGTGTCGGCGTTCGTACCGAATGATGACTGGGGCGAGTATTTCACTGTCCGTATCACGTTCGGCGAGGAGTTTAACGGCAGTGTGATCGGCAGATATCCCGAAAAAGCGGGTGAAGTGCTTCTGAGCGTGCCGATCTCGATGCAGTCGACCTTTGGCGAAGAGACCCTGCTTCAGCAGTATATTGAGATCGAGCGTACACTGTACGA
The DNA here is from genome assembly GCA_017453405.1 of Clostridia bacterium. Classification (GTDB taxonomy): domain Bacteria; phylum Bacillota; class Clostridia; order Oscillospirales; family CAG-272; genus RGIG1993. The sequence continues at coordinate 2,717 of JAFTKF010000013.1, read as the reverse complement.
GGTCGTTGGCGTGCATTATGAGATCGACAACAATCTGACGCCCAAATGTCTGATGACCGAAGAGGGCTACCGCCACGCCATTGCGATCCATTATCTCAAAGGCGGATACGGCAGCTGGTCATCACAGCTGAGTGTCACCGAGGAAAAGGGTAACCGTCACGAGAGCTACGGCGGCGAATTCGCGGTGCTTTACACATTGCCCGACGGTATGATCTATGCAAAAGATCTTCAGGACATCGTCAGCAATATCGAGGGCGCATACGAGATAAGCTACTCCTTCAATGTGCGCTATTACCAATATGACTATGCAACCGGCAGTGAGACCGAGTATACCTTCAGCGACGACTTTTCGGGGGACTGCTTTTTGGAAATTGCCCCTGATCTTTCGATGTATGAAGCATTTGAGGTTTACAGCGGCTCTCATTCGGTCTATCTCAGTCCCACGCTGATCACACCGATCGTGGAAAATGTACTTGCCGACAGCTACCGTCAGGCATCGCTTTTCTTTGAGGATGATGCGCGTGCCAAAGAAGCGGCAGAGGCGCTTTGCCGAGAGGGCTACCGTGCGGTGACCTCCCGTGCCACCTATACACCCGATGCCTTTACGGTTCTTTCCGAGGTGCTTTCGGGTATTATGACCCTCTTCTTATGGTTCGCCACCGTGGCATTTCTCTCGTTCTTTGTCAGTCTGTGCTCAAGTAGAGCGCTTGCCGCCTTCAAGGGCGATATGGCAATTATGCGCTCGATGGGCATTTCGGTGGGTGTCATCCGCATTGCGATGTATGTCCGTATGCTGATCGCCCTGATCCCTGCCGTGATTACTACAGTCGCGGTGGCGGCGTTGGTCTACACAAGCCCCGCGGTCAACGGCATTTTCACCTACCTCTATCCGTGGCAATACGGACTGATCTTCCTCGGTATGCTGCTGCTTGTCATCTTTGTGACAAGAAAGCAGATCGGTAAATTATTCTCGCAAAGTGTCAAAAAAGCATTGAAGGGAGGGGACACGGTATGATCGAGATCTCGCATCTTCATAAATATTTCAACAAAGGCAGATCCAATGAGATCCACGTGATCGACGATGTGACCGTTTCACTGCCCGAAAAGGGGATCGTTGCCATCTTCGGTCGCAGCGGTTGCGGCAAAACCACCCTTCTCAATGTGATTGGCGGTCTGGATTCCTATCTGCGCGGCTCTGTCATGGTGCAGGGTGAGGAGGTTTCTTCTCATTCCGATACCCTTCGCAATCGCGATATGGGGTATATTTTCCAGAATTACAACCTCTTAAAAAACGAAAGCTGTTTTGATAATGTGGCGTATGCGCTTCGCCTTGCAGGGCTTAGCGATCCCGAGGAGATCAAAGCACGTGTGGATACGGCGCTTTCTTTTGTGGATATGGCGCAGTATGCGCGCCGCACGCCCGATACGCTGTCCGGCGGCCAGCAGCAACGTGTTGCCATTGCCCGCGCGATCGTCAAGAATCCGCGCATCATCCTTGCCGATGAGCCGACCGGAAACCTTGATGAGGTCAACACGGTCAAGGTTATGGATCTTCTGCGTGAGATCGCACGCGACTGTCTGGTGCTGCTTGTTACGCACGAGGCAGACCTTGTCGACTACTACTGCGATACCGTCATTGAGCTTTCGGACGGTAAGGTGGTGGATGTTCGTCACAACACGATTACCGACGGCTATGCCGTGCGCGACAAGAATACTGTATATCTCGGTGAGCTTGATCGGGATACTGTGACAAGTGACGCGGTCTCGCTTTCCTATTATGGCGCAAAGCCCTCGGTACCGATTGCCATCAAGGTGGTCAATTACGGCGGCAAGACCTATCTTTCTGTGGATACTCCGGGGGTGCAGGTGCTTGACGCTGACAGCGAAATGAAGCTGAAGGAAGGCGTTTTTGTGCGCCACGAGGTGGAGGCGCAAAAGGAAAAGCACGTGGATATGTCACGCCTGCCCCGTGTACAGGGACAAAGACTCGGGCGGCTGTTCACCTTCAAAAATGCCGCCTTGAGCGGCTACCGTGCCAATTTCGGCAGGCAGAAGAAGGGCAAGAAAATGCTGAAGAGCTGTCTTGCGCTCTTTGCCGCGGTGATCGTGTTTATGACGGCGATCTTCGGTACAGCCATCGGCGAGATCGAGACGATCCGCGCGGCAAATAACCCGAATGTTTTCTATGTCAGAACCGACAGCGAGGCGACCTCAATTCTTTTAAATGATCCTGAAAATCAAAAGGAAAACGGCATTGATCAGGTGTACGTGCGATCCAATTATACCACACGGGATGATACGGTCGTTTTCTCCACGGGATTTTTTGAAACCTCTGAAAATTCCGATTACAACGGTGATTTTTCCACACACGGCGTTTTTCTTTCGGCATCCCTTGCCGAAAAGCTTCCCTTGCTGGCGGGAACAAAAGAACTGAAGGAAGAGGGCGATCTTCTTCTTTCCGCCGCCACTGCCGATATGCTTTTGGAAAAATCCACGGTCAGCTACCTTTCGGATTATGAGGATCTGATCGGTCTTTCGTCGTTAAGAGGATATTATGATATGCGCTACCGCATCGTAGGTATTGTGGATACAAACGAAAGCGCGTTCTATCTCTCCCCACTGTCACTTGCCAAGCTGATGCTGGGTACACGCTATCTGAATATCAAGGCGGCAAGTCAGGTCGGTATCGCTTGTGAGGCGGGCAGTGTTGTCTATCT
>JAFTKF010000159.1 GCA_017453405.1 Clostridia bacterium | reverse complement strand
GATATAAGCGGCAAGAGCGGAAAACTTTTTGAGACCTGCCACTTCATCATCGGGAATGGATACACCGAATTCCTCTTCGATCACCATCAGGATCTCTACAACATCCAAGGAATCCGCACCAAGGTCATCTACCATATCGGTGGTATCGGTAATCTCCGAAGCCGCAACGCGGAGCTGGGCGGCAATAATCTCTCTGAGTTTTTCTGTACAGTTCATAAATCCTCCGAATTAACATATATATTTCAAGCAAAGTTCATTTTAATCAATTTTTCCTCACTTATATTATACTGAAAAAATTTACTTTGTCAAGCATATTTTGAATAAAATGGAAGGATTGTTGAAAAGTTGTCAAGGTTTTCCACCGCAGTGTGGGAAATTTTCTTAATGTTTATCAAACTGTGACCGATACAGAGAAGCGTAGAAGCCCCCTTTTTCAAGAAGTGCTTCGTGCGTACCGCTTTCGATGATCTCGCCGTCCTTGAGCACCAGGATCACATCGGCATTCTGCACAGTCGACAGACGGTGGGCAATGATAAAGGATGTGCGCCCACGGGTGATTGCCGCCATTGCCTCGGTCAGAAGATGCTCGGTACGCGAGTCGACATTGGAGGTCGCCTCGTCAAGGATCAGAATGGGATGGTGCACCAACAGCATCCGCGCAATGGTGATCAGCTGTTTTTGCCCTTTGGAGATTCCCTCCTCGTCCATCACGGTGTCATAGCCATTCGGCATGGCTTCGATCATTTCGTGAATGCACGCGGTTTTGGCGGCTGCGATCACATCCTCACGCGTTGCCCCCACACTGCCGTAGGCAATGTTTTCGGCAACCGATGCCCCAAACAGCCAAGTATCCTGCAATACCATCGCAAACTGTCGGCGCAGGGTGTCCAGCGGAATCTTCGCGATATCCACGCCGTCCAGAAAGATCTTTCCCTCTCCGCATTCGTAAAATCGCATCAGAAGATTGACGAAGGTCGTCTTGCCGCTACCCGTCGGTCCGACGATCGCCACCGTTTTGCCGGCTTCCACCGTAAGATCGATATGCTTCAGAATGGGTTTTTCGGGGGTATAAGAAAAATTCAGATCCTTCACGGTGAATGCGCCCTTGACAGATGCCACCGTTTCGTTCATCACCATACCGTCTGCCTCGCTTTTTTCGTCAAGCAAACGGAAAATGCGCTCCGCCGCCGAGGTTGCCGACTGAATTTCCGACACGATGTTGGCGGTTTCGTTGATCGGGCCTAAGAATTTACGGGAATAGAGAATAAACGCCGACAGCTTACCGGGCGTCATTGCGGCAAGCACCAAAGGACCGATGACAAGGCTTTCCGCACCCGACAGCATATATAAGAGTGCCCCCAGCATGCTGATCAGGGAGATCGAGAGATTGTTAATGAAATTGACTCCCGGACCGACGATCGAGCCTTGATAATCGGCGGCATAATATGCCTCGACTGTCTCGCGGTTGTGACGGTCAAAGCGTTTGATCATCACATCCTCCTTGCCGTAGGCGCGAATCGTCTTCTGCCCCGACAGCATTTCCTCACTGTAGCCGTTCAGCATACCGAGGCGTGCCGAACGCTGACGGAAAAGAGGCTTGACCTTCTTCACACGGTAGCAGGTAAACGCCACCAGAATCGGTACGGTGACGAGATAGATCGGCAAAAGGATCGGGCAGATCTTTGCCATCATCGCAAACGAGCCCACGAGCGTAATCGACCCCGCGAGAATCTGCACAAGATCGTTCGACAGCGAGGTATTGACCGTGTCGATATCATAGGACAGACGGCTGATGATATCCCCCGTCTGATTGTTATCGAAATACGAGATCGGCAATGTCAGAAGGTGATCAAAGACCTGTTTGCGCATACGGTACATAATCCGCCGCGAGATCGTGATCATCAGAACCGATAACAGATAGGACAGCACCGAGGACACCGCATAGGCAAGGAGCATCATACCGCAGTAAAAAGCGACCTTCGGAAGCTCCACACCGCTTTCGGCTTCAATGGCATCAATGGCGTATTCCGAAAGCTGCGGTCCGATCAGGGCAATGCCGTTGGCAAGCACCGTCAGGATCAGTGCCAGCGCCAACAGTCCCTTATGCGCGCCGAAATAGGATAACAGCCGCAGAATGACAGCACTTTTCTTCATCCGCTTGCCGCTCGTCTGCTTGTCTTCATCAAGGGTCAAAGCCGTGGGGGATGGCTTTCGAAAAAGAGAGTTCTTAGTCAAGGATCGCACCTCCCATCTGGCTTTCGCTGATCTCGGCATAGAACGGACAGCCCGCAAGAAGCTCCGCGTGCGTACCTGCGGCAAGGATCTCGCCGTGAGACAGCACCAAGATCTTGTCAGCCGTTTGAATCGACGACACGCGCTGTGCCACGATCACCGAGGTGGTTGAGGAAAAATGCGCCGAAAGCGAGGCGCGCAACAGCGCGTCGGTCTTATAGTCAAGTGCCGAGGAGGAATCGTCCAGCACCAGGATCTCGGGATCGGCGGCAAGTGCGCGTGCGATCAGCGTGCGCTGCTTCTGCCCACCCGACAGATTCGCGCCCTTGATCGCGAGAAGACTGTCATAGCCCTCGGGACGCTCTTCGATAAAGGTACTTGCCTGTGCGTAGCCCGCCGCGCGGCGGATCGCCGTATCAGTAAGGGCTTCCCGTCCGAAACGAATATTTTCTTCGATCGTATCGGCAAACAGAAAGTCGTTCTGAAACACCACCCCGAAGCGGCGGCGCAGAACCTTAGTGGGGATCTCTTTGATATTCACGCCCTCGATCAAAATCTCACCCTCGTCCGCATCGTAAAAGCGCATCAGAAGATTTAAAAGCGTCGACTTGCCCGAGCCGGTTTCCCCGATAATCCCCAAGGTTTCGTGGCGCTGAAGGGTAAAGGAAATATGTTTCAGAACCGCCTTGCCCTGATACCCGAAGGACACGTTGCGAAATTCAATTAAGGGAGCTGTGCGGTAGGGCAACGGTGCCTCACCCTCCACCATCAATTCATAGTCAGCCGAAAGCACCTCGTCGATCCGCGCCATACTGGCAGAGCCTTTTGATACGTTCACGAAAATGCGCGAAATATTGATGAGGGCGTTGGCAATGATGGTGAAATACGACATAAAGGCAATGATCGTGCCCGATGTGGTTTTTTCGCGCATCACGAGAAAACCGCCGGCAAGGATCACCGCACACATACCGATATTCAGAACGAAGGTGGTCAAAGGTCCCAGCCGCGCCATCGTCATTCCCGCTTTTTTCTCGGTTGCGATCGCATCGCGGTTGGCAACATCAAAGCGCTCTTGCTCGTAGGACACCTTGGAAAGCGCCTTGATCACGCGGATGCCCGTGCTGTCCTCGCGTACCACCCGTGTGAATTCGTCATTCTTCTTTTGCAAAAGCTTGTACAGCGGAATGCCTGCAAGCGACGCCTTGCGCACCGCAAGATAGACAAACGGCAGGGTCAAGAGCATCACCAGCGTCAGGCGCAGATCGAGGATCGCGGTCATCACCACCCCACCGATCAGAAGGATCGGAGCACGGATGCCGAGGCGAAGTGACATACCGATCATATGGTTGACATTGTAGGTATCACTCGTCAGGCGGCTTTCGAGAGAAGCAATGGTAAAGGTATCGGTCTGTCTTGACGAGAGATAGGATGATTTTGAAAACAGATCATAACGGATCTCTCTTGTGGTATCGCAGGCAACCAGCGATGCCATACGGTTGGCAATGACATTGAACAGATAGGCAATAATCGAAAACACGATCATCGCGCCACCCCAGAAAACAACGGCGGTGCTGATTTTTCGGGGCACAACATTGTCAAGAAGATGCGCCAGCACATAGGGGATAAAAAGATCCATCATTGTACCGACAATTTTGATCAGCGTTCCCACCGCGATCGCCTTACGGGATGCCGCAAGATAGGTAAACAGCCGTTTCACGCAATCACTCCTTTCGAGAATTTCAAAAATAAACACGCTTCCCGTGGGAAGCGTGTTTGTGTCATACCCTATATACTTCCAAATGAGGCTGAAGCCAAATTAGTCGGAAATGTAGGAAAGAAGAGCCATCGTGCGAGCTCTCTTGATGGCAACAGCGAGGTCACGCTGATGCTTTGCGCAAGTACCGGTCACTCTCTTGGGGAGGATCTTTGCGCGTTCGGAAATGAATTTGCGAAGCTTTGCGGTTTCCTTGTAATCGATTTCGGTTACATTTTCAACGCAGAACTGGCAAACTTTCTTCTTTTTGCGGTTAACACCGTTCTGACGGAATGCGGGCTTTGCGGCAGGAGCTGCGGGAGCCTGTGCAGGTGCTGCAGGAGCGGTGGTAACTTCCTTTTCGTTTTCCATATCTATCCAAATCCTTTCAAGTATTTTAAAATTGTGCCTTATGAGGCAAGTGATCGCTCCTTAGAAGGGGAGATCGTCATCGTTCGCCATTTCTTCGAAATGGGGAGCACCGGCATCCGAAGCGAAGCCGGGAGTCTGATAGCTGCCGGGGGTATAGGTCGAGCCACCTGCAGGCGATTCGCTCTTCGAGTCTACGAAGTTTACTTCATCCACGATCACGTCGGTGAAATAACGCTTCTGACCCTGAGGATCGGTCGTCGTGCTGGTCTGAATCGAGCCTACCACACAGATCGAGCTACCCTTGCGGAAGTAACGCGTAATAAATTCGGCTTGCGTACGCCATGCCACACAGTTGATGAAATCAGTCTGAGGCTGTTCACCCTGCTTGGTGAAGCGGCGGTTTACGGCAACCGAAAAACGGGTTACGGGAATACCGCTTTGCGTGGTCTTGAGTTCGGGATCTGCAGTCAAGCGACCGCCGAGAATGACTTTGTTAAAGTTAAAGTTAGCCATTTGTTTACGTCCCTTCCTTTTTCGTTACTTACGCTTCCTTCTTGATCACGATGGAGCGCATAATGCCTTCATTCAGGTTGAAGGATCTTTCAAGTCTTGCGGGGAAATCCGCCTGGCTCTTAAAGGTTACGAGAACATAGTAGCCTTCGCTCTTGTAGTCGATTTCGTAAGCGAGCTTGCGCTTGCCCCATTCGTTCACTTCGATGATCTCGCCGTTTTCGGTAATTCTGTTGACATACTTTTCAACAAGAGCCTTCACTGCATCCTCACCGAGGGTTACGTCGACAACAAAAAGTGTCTCGTACTTCTGCATCTTTTCCATATTATTTACACCTCCCTATGGACATTTGACCGCAAGCATATTGGTTTTTCCTGCGGTAGAGAGATTGAGGAGAGCTTTTGGCGCTCTGCCCCATCTTCAGCCTTTCTATTATACAGAATCCAAAACAAAATGTCAAGAGCTTTTTTAAAGATTTTATTGAAATTTTAAGGAAAATATGCTACAATGACGGTGAATCAATCGAAAAGGAAGGATATTTCCCTAT
>JAFTKF010000158.1 GCA_017453405.1 Clostridia bacterium | reverse complement strand
GACGGTGTTGTTTGATATAATCCAGGTGCATCCGTCCATACTTGCCGATCTGATAGTCGGTCTGTTCGGGAAGGGTTACGTTAGGACTAAGGTGTCCGTTCTCCTCGCGGTAAGTTCCGCCGAAAGTTTCATAAAAGGAATCAAAGTTGGTTTTCATTGTAGTATCCTCCAAAATTAGATTTTGATTATACTACAATTCATCCTCGCATCCAAACCAATACAAACACCGAAGGCGTACCTGCTCTATCGCAGGTACGCCTTTCTGCGTTTTTTATTTTTCTGCGTTTTTGACAAGGATATCAACCGCACATAGGCTCGGCGCGTTTTGTGGGATTCTATAACCCTTTTCATACCGTTTCGCTCGTTTTAAGCTTTTCTGTATTTTTTGCGATCTCCACGCCCTTCCGCTCTTATCAATCCTTCGTCACGCATTTGCTTTGCAAGCAAAAACGCACGGGTTTTCTTGAGTCCGAGAAGCTCTTGGATTTCAATTTCTGTAATGTGACCGTTTTCTTCAATATAGTCAAGTATCTTTTGCATCTGTGCGGTAACAACCGCCCCGCTCTCTTTCATAGCAGCACGGTTCATATTCGGCAGAATGATTTTGAAGGTATTTTGGGTTACCTCTATTCTCGGTTGCTCGGAGCAGTTGGCATACAGATGATAAATCCTGCGAATACCCGTACCGTAGGATTCAATCAAATGCAAGCGATGGAAGATATCAGCAAGGTTCTTGTTTCTCGGCTGCGAAATACCGCTACGGATATCATCGGGCGAAAGCCCCGGCAACAAACCTCCGATGGAGATGAATTCCATTTCTTTATCGTTGACATTGATAATGATGCTGCCACTGAAGCTATAATCACGGTGTACAAGAGCGTTGAGCAATGCCTCACGCAGTGCTTCCTCGGGATAGTCAACCTTCTCCATGCGTTCAAGTCCTTTGAAGGTCGCCACGGTTTTGTTGCAAAGTGTAAGATAAGCGTAAGTGTGATCAAGCTGCTCGAATATAGAACCGCCAAATTCCTTGCTATCACGGAACTTGGTGTTTTCCTCATCGGCGAATACGGCTACCTTCGTGGTATGCGCGCATTGATCGGAGATAATGAGTGCAAGATTGCTATACAGCGCATCTGCTTGTGTTGTTATTCCAAGCGCACGGTATTTTGTTTCAGAAAACTCGACCTGATAACGCTTGAACGCTTCCCTTGCGCTTTCAAAGGTCAAATCCTGTTCCATAGAGCGCATACTTTCAAAGGTATCGCCATCGGATTCCTTAATCATTGCCCTGATCTGCTCGGGAGAAGCTGACACGGAAGATGTGCCTTGACGGACGAAAACCCCGCTCGGCTTCAAGCCCTTGGATTTGAGATAATAGGGCTTATAAGAGCCTTCTCCAACGGTGATCCGCACGACTCTATTCTCCTGAATGGTGTATTTTACGAACATCGTCACATCAGGCATAATGGCATCACGAATGCCGTTTGTTATGCGTGTATAATTTTCGTCCACGTTGTCAATGCCTACGGCGTTTCCGTCATTATCAATTCCGATGTAAATGACGCCGCCGTCCGTATTGGCAAACGCAATAACCTCTTTATAAAGCTCGTCCGTGAACTGTAATTTGAATTCAATATTTTCGGTTTCAAATGTCATGGCGACGCCTCCCATACTATGTTGCTCTTATTATACGCTGAAAATTCACCTTTGTCAAGTGAATAAAGTGAATATTCACTGAATTTTGTGAAAATTCACTTTATTCACAAACGGCGATCTTGACAGAGGGCACTTATCCCTTGTACAATAATTGATAAAATACCTTATGAGAAAGCTGTTTCTGCGTTTTTTATTTTCCCTATTGTCAAATGCGGGATCGTGTGATATAATCAAGAAAAAAACAAAGGGATCAATGGTTATGAAAAAGCTTCTTTTTGTTCTTCTGCTGTTATCACTTGCCGCAATGGGGCTTGCCGCTTGCACAAATGGGGCGCAAACGACGGCGGCACACACAACGGCACTGCCCGTGATGGATACCACCGCCGCGCAAACCACCGCCGCACCGAATACCGATACCGTCACAACACCCAAGCAAACGGCATCCGAAACTTCCGCTTCCCTTCCCGCGACAACGCCCGAGGATACCTCCGCACCGCTTGCAGACACAACCCCTGCCGTCACTGCAGTTATGACAACTACACCCGAAACGACCGCAGTTGTGACAACTGCAGTTGTGACAACTGCACCCATCACCTATACTGCCGAAAATTTTATGATTGCCATTGACGACAAGACCCCGCTATCGATGATCGCCCTGCCTGGCACACACGACAGCGGCGCAACGAAGGATATGATCCTTTCGGGCACGGCAAAATGCCAGACGATGACGATTGCCGAACAGCTTTCGGCAGGCGTGCGCTATTTCGACATCCGCCTGCGCCGCGAAGACGGTGCGCTTCACGTCTATCACGGCACGGTCGATCAGGATCTGACCTTTGCCGAGGTGCTTGACGCCTTCTACAATTTTCTTGACAAGAACCCTTCCGAGGCGCTGATCGTATGCATCAAGGAAGAGACCGACGCAACGGGCACGAACGATGCCTTTGACACGATGGTCAAAAACGCCCTTTCTGCCAATGCAGCAAAATGGTACACCGGCAGTGCGATCCCCACGCTCGGCAGTGTACGCGGCAAATGCGTGCTTTGGCGCCGCTTTGCGACCTCGTCAAGCTACGGTTTTGATGCCTCGCACGATTTTGCTGACAATTCCCGTGATTTCACGATCACCAACGGCGCATATAAGCTGCGCGCGCAGGACTATTATCAGAACGACAGCGGTGACGCCAAATGGGAAGCGGTGGAAGCCTTCCTTGCTGTGATGGCAAAGCCTTCCGCCAATACCTATTATCTCAACAATACCTCGGGCTATAAGCCCGGCTCGTTCGGCATTCCCAACATCAATACCATCAAAAATCATGTAAACCCGTTACTGCTGACATATCTTGAAGCAAAGCCCTCCCTTGTCGGCATCATTGCCACCGACTTTATGACTGCCGAAATCGCCGAGGCGATCTATTCGCTCAATTTCAACTGATTCCGCGACAGTTTCAAAAAGATCATCATCTTTTTTTCTCAACAAAGAAAAGCAGTGAAGCCGCTGTCCGCGAGGAATCACTGCATAGAAAAAACCGTTTGCCAAAGCCACCTTGTGCTTGCAAACGGTTTTTGATTGTGACGAAAACAGTCCTCAGCGCCGACCGAATACGAAGCGGCAGGCGCGTGTAAGATCGCGCTCGACGCTTGCCAGAAAATCGGCATAGGGGCAATAGCCCGTCTTTGCAAGATACAGCGCACGGTAACGCTTGCATCCTCCACGGCAAAAATGGAAAAAGCGACAATTTTTACAAGCATCGCTGACAAGGGGAACAAGAAATCGCTGCATATTCGGGTGCGAAAGGATTTCTTTGACCGAATTGTCACGGAGATTGCCGCAACACCATTCGTCCAGAACGTAAAAATCGCAGGGATACACCGAGCCGTCCGCCTCCACCACAAGCTGTGGGGAGCACCTGCCGCACATACCGCACATTTCGGGCATTTCACCCGAAGCCTGCCGCACAAGATTGTCGAACAGACGCACGCTGATATACTCCCCCTTCACCAAGGCATCCACCCAATGGGGGAAAAGCTCCTTCAGAAACGCGCCGTAAAGATGGGGTGTCAGCGCAAAGGCTTCACGGGATGTAGCGTCAAAATCGTCCAGACACGGGATGAGTTGTACAAATTCCAGCTTGTTTTTTTGGTAAAACTGCCAAAGCTTGGTAGCACGCTTGGCAAGCGGTGCGGTCACCACCGTCAGAATATTGCAGTCCACACCGTATTGCATCAGTCGGCGGTATGCCGCCATCACCTCGGTGTAGCTGTCCTTGCCGTCCGCCTTCTTGCGCAGAAAATTATGGTTTTCACGGTAGCCGTCCAGCGACAGCCCGACGAGAAAGCCCTCTTCCTTTAAAAACGCCGCAAACGCATCATCGATCAATAAGCCGTTGGTCTGAAGCGAATAGTGGATCTTTTCAACATCGGGCAAGCATTCACGGGCAAGCGAGCAAAAGTTTTTGAAGAATGCAAGCCCTGCCACCGTCGGCTCACCGCCCTGAAAGGCGAAGGTGACTTCGTCAGGTGCTTCCTCGGCGACACGCGCAAACAGCGCACGAACCGTTTCTTCCTCCATCACCCCATAGCTTTTCACCGAGCGGTGATCGCTGACATCGGCATAAAAGCAGTACCGACAGCGCATATTGCAAAGCGATGAGGCAGGCTTGATCAAAAACGAAAGCTGTTTCATACAAAATCCCCCTCTACAAATGAACGGTTTTTTTGATTATACCAAAAAAATACGCTCATTGCAAGGGGGGAATTGTTATGAACAAAAATTTTCGACCCAGATATCGTATACGCTCGATACGGTGACGGCGTTTTGGCAAAGGAAATCGGCAATTCTTCGCGCCTTGTCTCTGTCCTCGGTCACATCGGGCAATTCACAGCGATTGACCGAATCGCCATATTCCTCCCTGACCGTGACGGTATACCCTTCCCGATCGCCAAATACCTGCCGAAATACACGGTAGGTGAGTGTCACGCCCTCGACGGTCGTTGTCATCTGCTCCACTTTCATACGGTATCTCCTTTCTCTTCTTTGTATTATACCGCATCGCCGTGGCTAAAGCCGTCGGTTTCAAGGATGCTTTTTCTTTTTTTGCCTGCCTTCTCGTTTGGGTGGGTCGGCAGGATAGCGCTCAAAGCCCTCGCCGTAGATCGCCTTGGCGGTCGTCACGACCGTGAAGGCACAGGGGTCGGTCTTTGCTACCACATCTGCCACCTTGGGGTAAAGCTTTGTGCGCACCGCGCACAGGATCACCGCGTTTTTCTCGCCGCGATAGCCCCCTTCGGCGTGCAAAAAGGTCACACCCACCCCACATTCACGCATCAGCCGTTCGGCAAGGACCTCGGGAACACTGCTGACGATAAACAGAAGCCGCGCTTCCATTCTGCCGTAAAGAATGGCATCCACACTGAGACTGCAGGCGATCAGGGCAAGGGTGGAATACAGCGCGGATTCAAACGAGCGAAAGACCATTGCCGATGCCGCCACCACCGCGAAATCGATCACGAAAAAGAAAATGCCTTCTTTGATGTGCGGAAATTTCAGCCTGAGCAGTCTGACCGCAATGTCCGTACCGCCCGTCGTGCCCCCCGCGCGAAAGACCAGCCCCAGTCCCACGCCGCACAAGATGCCCCCGAACAGCGCCGAGAGGATCTTGTCTTCACTCAGGGGCAGTACCGAGTGAAAAACTATCGCGAAAAGCTCGCTGACAAAAGAGGATAAAAGCGTCGCGTACAGCGTTGCCAGCATAAAGCGCTTGCCGAAGACAGAAACGCCCACGATCAAGGGCGGTATGTTCAGAATGAGAAAGATCCCGCCTACCCCCAACGGCAAAAGGTGAGACAAAAGAATGGCGATGCCCGACACGCCCCCCGTCACGAGCTTGGCAGGATCAAGAAATACGATCAGGGAAAGCGAAAAAAGCACCGACCCCACCGTCAGCAGTAACAACGCCTGCAAATTCCGCTTCATTCCCACACCTCGCCTAATGTATTCTACCGTTAGTATATGCCCGGTGAAAAAAACGATGCGCTCTCTTGACAAAAAACAAAGCGATATGCTATACTGAAGCAAATGAATGTAACATTTTGCTACAGGAGGTACGAATGACTCCCTTATGCTGTAAAACGCGAGGCCATACCGCTCCGCAGGGAAAACCGCGTGTCTATTTTGCCGCACATCCCGACGATTATTCCCTTTTTGACCAAATTGCGGCGACGGTTCTGACAGTCGCCGACTGCGCGGTGTATGCCTGCGAGGACCCCGATGGCAAGCGTGAGGGCGCGGAGCATCGCTTTCTGCTGTCGGAAATGCACCTTTTTGTGATTCCGATCACCGAAAGCTTTCTGGCAGGTACGCACGCTGTCTATACCGAGGAATTTTTGTTTGCCCGTAAGACGCATATTCCGATCTTACCGCTTTTGTATGACAAATCGCTTGCCGAACGCTTCAATGCGATCAGCGGCGGACTGGAATGTCTTATGCCCCTTGACGAAGACCCGACGGCGATCCCCTTCGGCGAGCGGCTCTCTCGTTTTCTGGATGCCGTTCTCGTCAAGGATACCCTTGCCGCACGCGTGCGCGAGGCGTTCGATGCCTATATCTTTCTCTCTTACCGCAAAAAAGACCGCTACCACGCCAATACCCTGATGCGGACGATCCATAAAAACGAAGCCCTGCGGGATGTTGCCATCTGGTACGACGAACACCTGACCCCCGGGGAAAACTGGAGTCACAATATCGAAAACGCTCTTGATAAAAGCGCCCTTTTCGCCCTTGCCGTCACTCCCAATCTTGTCAACGAAGACAATTACGTGATGCATACCGAATATCCGATGGCAAAGCAAAAGGGGAAAAAGATCCTTGCCGCCGAATGCGTTCCCACAGACCGTGACAGCCTTTTATCCTCGTATGAAGGGCTGGGGCGCATCGTCGATGCCGATAAGCAGGAGCTGCTTGACGCGATGCTGCTCGATGCGCTGATGGGCGTGACCCTGCGCGAAAACGATACCGATCCCGAGCATTCCTTTCTGATCGGCATCGCCTATCTTGCGGGAATCGATGTGGAAAAGGATACCGACCGTGCCACCGAGCTGATCACACGGGCGGCTGAAACCAATTATCCCGAAGCGATGGCAAAGCTCGTCTCGATGTATACCTACGGTGAGGGCGTGGCGATCGATTACGACAAAGCGCTGTTCTGGCAGGAACGGCTTGCCTTTTTCTTAGAGGGGCGCTATGTCAAAGCCCCTTCGGCTGAAACCTGCGAGGCTTATTTTTCGGCAATGGAAGCCCTCGGCGCGCTTCTTGCCGATATGCGGTATCCCGACCGCGAAGCTGCCGTGTGGGAACAGCTTCGCAGAGAGCTTCACAAAATGCCCGAGGAATGTCCCGAGGAAAGACGGCTCTTTCTTTCCGAGGAAGCGGCAAGAAGACTTGCCGTCCTTGCCGAAGAACAGGGACAGGGCGAAAATGCCACACTTTTCTATACCGAAGCCCTTGCCTACGCCACAACCCTTGCCGAGCATTTCGATTCCCCCCGTGCCCGAAGGCATCTTGCCATATCTCACCTGAATTTCGGCTCGCAGATCGCCGAGGACGATCCCGATGCCGCGTTTCTCCATTATCAGAGCGCACAGCGCGAGGCAAGAAAGGCAATCGCCGAGGAGGATTCGCACGCCGCCCACCTGACACTGGTGCAGGTTTACCGTGCTATGGCTGCCCTGATGATCGCGCAGTCCGACCGTATTTGTGCCCTTGACTATCTTGAACGCGCCGTGGCAGAATGCCGTCAGGTACACCGTACGCATCCGAGCGTCTACGTTTCGGAACTGCTCGCTTCCGCGCTTGACGCCCTTGCCGAATGGCTTTGCAATGACGGAAAAACGCCAAAAGGGATCGAAGTAATGCTGGAAGCCCTCATTCTCAGGGAATCGATCGTCAACACCGCCCCCACACGCGACAATCAGTACATATATACCGTATCGCTCCGCGAAGCGGCGGAACGGCTGGCAGACGAGGGCGCTGTGGAGGATGCGATCCGCTTGTTGGAAACGGCACGTACACTGTCCGACGAATTATGTCAAGTGCCCACCTGCCGCCTGCTCCTTGACCGCGCCGTGATCCTTGACCGCCTCGGTGCGCTGTATGCACATAAGCAGAGTAAAGAAAAATACGCCCTTTTGCAGGAAGCCCTTGCGCTTTGCGAATCCCTTGCCGCGCAGTATGATTACCGAGAGGTACAACAAACGCTGGCACAGACACTGTCCGACCTTGCCGAATTCCATATTGCGCTTGGCGAGAGTGAAAGCGCCCAAAGCTTTCTTGCGCGTGCGGTTGACGTGTGCCGCAAGCTGATAGCGGAAACCGGCACACGGGATGATGATCGCCGCTTACTGGCAAGCGCCCTTGCCAAGCTTGGCTCTCTTACCTACAGCACCGAAGCGCTGGAGGAAGCACTGTCGCTCTACCGCCCCTTAACCGAAAAGGGCTTTTCCAAGGATACGTTGATGACCGCCTCACTCCTTGCCGAGCTTGCCATGCGCTATGCAGGCGAGGATCTTGACACCGGCCGCCGCCTCTACGAGGAAGCCGTGGCGCTGTATACCGACCTTCTGCCCCGCTATACGCCGCTTATGACCTTCTCACTGCTGTTTGATACCGTCTTCACCTACGCCGAGGTGCTGATCCACCATCAGGAATACGCCGACGCAGAAGTGCTTCTGAAGCGCAACGAGGCAATGTTTGACCGCATCGCCGCCTCTCTTTCGGCAAACGAGAACCGGACACCGGATGTGCACATTCCCGACATCGATGTCACACTCACACTTTCTGCCGATACCGAAAGCTCTCAGCTTTTCAGACTTATCAAGGAAAACGCCGCCTACTGTATCGCACGGCTGGGCGATCTCTATCAGTATGTACACGCTGACCCCGACAGTGCCACGCGGTATTATCACAAGATGCTGACAATTCTGCAAACGGTAACCGTGGACGATCTGACAGAAGACAACCTTGAGCTGTTCGGCTCGTATTGCCTGATACTCGGCGAACTAGCAAGCACTGATCAGCCTGCCCTTGCGCGCATCGCTTTGGAAAAGAGTATCACCCTTTTGAAAGCACTTTTGAAAACACGATCGAAAGACTTCCGAAGCTACAAGCGCCTCGACCAAGCCCAAAAGCTCCTTGCCGCACTCGGCGAATAACCCGCCCTTCATCCCGATCCCCTTTCGCTGTCGCGAAATCCTATCCCCATTTCCAAAGCTTTTGCGGTGGCGTTGTAAGCCACTTCGGCGCTTTTTCAAAAGCACCCAAACCCCATTAAACAAATCAGCCGTTTTCAAACGCTCACACCCCGACAGCGTTTGAAAACGGCGCATTTTATTTTCCGGCGGTAACTTGTTTCGGACGCGACCATTCGCGCCGAACACACCCCTCTATGATGATTCAACCAAAGCGTTCCCCTTAAAAACGCTGATTCAATGCTCTTTGACTTGAAAAGAAAAAAACAAGCTTGTCGGTAGGGACAAGCGTTCCCTGTCCTAGCCCCCTCAACAATTCGGGGATGTAATCACGACCAATTGGCTCTGGGGGAAGGAACATCAAAATCGAACGGTAATTGGACAGTCGAGGACGCCTGTCCCTACAATTTTTCTTATTTTTTTGCTTCTGTGGCAATTTTGAATGGAAACATCGTTTTCTCGGACAGTCAACGCCTGTCCCGCATTTTTTTGCTTCTGCGGTAAATGCTGATTGAACCATCGTTTCTTTGGTAACTTCTCAAAACAAACAATTTCCGCATTCTCCCCGCCACCTTTTGCACCAAATCAAGTCACTTAATCCCATTCTGACGCGATTTGACTTGATACGCCTCGATTGCTGCTCATTGCCGATCAAAAAAATCCCGATGCCGTGCGGCATCGGGATCGGGGATCAACAAAGGTATTCGGCTTCTCGCAGCTTATGGCTCGATGCCGATCTCTTTTAAGATTTCGGACAGCCATTCGGGGGGATTGGGGGCACAGTCGGCAAGCTTGTGGTCGAGCATCATTGCCACCTGACGAAAGCTTTCGGTATTGTCGTAAAAATAAACCTCGTCGCAACGGTCAAGCAGAGGGATCAGCGTTTTTTTCATATCCTCATACCGCTTTTCCATCACCTTTTCGTCAATACCGTGACCGCCCTTTTCCACGCGCAGTCTGACGCTCTCCTTGGCGATCTCGAGTGACGCCACGCCGATGTAATTGAGCACGATATAATAGCCCTTCTCTTTGGCAAGGTCGGCAAAGCGCACGACGGCTTCCCCGGGCAGGGTGGTCTCCTGATGGAAGGATCTGCCTTCGGCAATTGCGCTTTTCAGCTCTGCCATTGCCATCCGCGCCGCCTTGATCTGCACCGTTGTATCCCGCCAGTCGCCGAGGGAGGCGGCGATATCGTCGATGCTGATGCGCTCACCGATATGAATATTGCCTTCTAAGATCTTGTGCAATGCAGTCTTGCCAACGCCGTTGATGCCTGCAAAGATCACGTATTTCTTTTCTGCCGCCATCAGACAAGCACCTCGCCGATGATTTCTTCCTGCTTCAGCTGGATCTTCAGATTGAGAAGCGCACGGAAGAGTGCCTTGTCCTCTCTCGTATCCGCCGTTTGCAACAGCCCTTCCAGCTCTTTGATGGTCATTTCGGCAAACATCGCCGCCATGGTGTTACCGCGTTCGGTCATATCCTACCTCCGAAAACAGATTTTCTGTTACCATAGTATCATAGAATTCCCAATTTTGCAAGGTTTTTTCCTCATAATGTTATATTCTTCAAGAATTTGTTAAATTTTTTTCAAAAATTCTCTTTACAAAGTCGAAAAATAGTGATAAAATAAACCGAGTGTGGCGAAAGACAGCGTTTTTTCGTTATGCCCGTATCTTTGCAGACAGATGACGATCATCCTGCCTGCCAAAGATCCGCATTCCTTTGTCACAACAAAATTATTTCATATATGGAGGAAAACTATGGCAAGAACTAAGGTATCCATGGACGGTAATACTTCTGCCGCACACGTATCGTATGCGTTTACTGAAGTTGCCGCCATCTACCCCATCACCCCTTCCAGCCCTATGGCTGAGCTGACAGACTCCTGGTCTGCTGCTGACAAAAACATTCTCGGCAAGCCCGCAAGAAACATCTTTGGCGAACGCGTCAAGGTTGTTGAACTGCAGTCCGAGGGCGGTGCCGCAGGTGCCGTACACGGCTCTCTCGCCGCAGGCGCACTGACCACCACCTACACCGCATCGCAGGGTCTTCTTCTGATGATCCCCAATATGTACAAGATCGCAGGCGAACTGCTTCCTTGTGTCATCCACGTATCGGCTCGCTGCGTTGCGTCTCACGCTCTGAACATCTTCGGTGACCACTCCGACGTTTATGCTTGCCGTCAGACCGGTTTTGCTATGATGGCTGAGTCCAATCCTCAGGAAATCATGGACCTCGGTGCTGTTGCTCACCTTTCCACCATCAAGGGTCGCGTTCCCTTCCTTAACTTCTTCGACGGCTTCAGAACCTCTCACGAGATTCAGAAGATCGAAGTATGGGATACCGAAGACCTCAAGGAACTCGTTGACTGGGATGCGATCGAAGCATACCGCAACCGTTCGCTCAATCCCGAAAGCCCCGTTCTCCGCGGCTCGGCTGAAAACGGCGACATCTTCTTCCAGCACAGAGAAGCTTGCACCCGTTACTATGACGCTCTTCCCGCAATCGTTGAAGACTATATGAACAAGATCAATGCCAAGATCGGCACGAACTACAAGCTCTTCAACTACTACGGCGCTCCCGATGCAGAACGCGTGATCGTAGCAATGGGCTCGATCTGCGATGTTGCGTAAGAAGTCATTGACTACCTCACCGCTAAGGGTGAAAAGGTCGGTCTTGTTAAGGTTCGCCTTTACCGTCCCTTCTGCCCCGATAAGCTTGCTGAAGCTATTCCCGCAACCTGTAAGAGCATCGCTGTTCTTGACAGAACCAAGGAACCCGGCTCGCTCGGCGAACCCCTCTACCTCGATGTTATCACCGCTCTCAATCAGGTCGGCAGAACGATCAAGACGGTTGGCGGCAGATACGGTCTCGGTTCGAAGGACACGCCCCCCTCGTCGATCTTCGCGGTATTTGAAAATCTCGCCGCTGAAACGCCCAAGCACAACTTCACCATCGGTATCGTAGACGACGTTACCGGTCTCTCGCTCCCCGAGCACGCTTGCCCCGACACCTCGGCAGAAGGCACGATCTCCTGCAAGTTCTGGGGTCTTGGCGGCGACGGTACGGTCGGTGCAAACAAGAACTCCATCAAGATCATCGGTGACCACACCGATAAGTATATTCAGGCTTACTTCCAGTACGACTCGAAGAAGACCGGCGGTGTTACCATTTCTCACCTCCGCTTCGGTGACAAGGCAATCAAGAGCCCCTACTATGTAACCAAGGCTGACTTCGTTGCTTGCCACAACCCCTCCTATATGGTTAAGGGCTACAAGATCGTCAACGATGTTAAGCCCGGCGGTACCTTCCTTCTGAACTGCCAGTGGACGCCCGAAGAACTCGACGCTCACCTCACCAACGAAGCAAAGGCTTACATTGCCAACAACAACATCAAGTTCTACATCATCAACGCGATCGACAAGGCAATTGAGATCGGTATGGGTAAGAGAACGAATACCATTCTTCAGTCCGCATTCTTCAAGCTTGCTAACATTATGCCCATCGCGGAAGCGGTTGACTATATGAAGGCTGCTGCTAAGAAGAGCTACCTCAAGAAGGGTGAAGCCGTTGTTGAACTCAACTACAAGGCAATCGACGCAGGCGTTGACGCCATCGTTGAAGTTACCGTTCCCGAAGCTTGGAAGACGCTTGACACCACTGCCGCTAAGGAAACCGTAGAAGGCAAGAGACAGGATCTCGTTGACTTCGTTACCAACGTAGTAACGCCCGTCGGCAAGATGAACGGCGACTCGCTCCCCGTATCTGCTTTTGAAAAGTACGTTGACGGTTCGTTCCCTCAGGGCTCTGCCGCTTATGAAAAGCGCGGTGTTGCCGTTACCGTTCCCGTATGGCACGCTGAAAACTGCATCCAGTGCAACCAGTGCGCTTACGTTTGTCCTCACGCCGCAATCCGTCCCTTCGCACTCGATGCTGACGAAGTAGCGGCTGCTCCCGCAACCACCAAGTATACCGCTAAGATGATCGGTAAGGGTTGCGAAAACTACAAGTTCACGATGACCATTTCCGCTCTTGACTGTATGGGTTGCGAGCTCTGCGTGAAGGCTTGTCCTACCAAGCCCGAAAAGAGAGCGCTCTCGATGGTTCCTCAGGCTGAAGGTCTCGTAGAACAGGCTGCATTCGATTACTGTGTTGCCAACGTTTCGAAGAAGGCTCTTCCCTTTGCAGAAACCACCGTTAAGGGCAGCCAGTTCAACCAGCCCCTCCTTGAGTTCTCCGGCTCTTGCGCAGGTTGTGCAGAAACCTCGTATGCAAGACTCGTTACCCAGCTCTTCGGCGAAAGAATGTACATTTCGAATGCTACCGGTTGTTCGTCGATCTGGGGCGGCTCTGCTCCCGCAACGCCCTACACCGTAAACCGCGAAAGCGGCAGAGGTCCTGCTTGGGCGAACTCCCTCTTCGAGGATAACGCTGAACACGGCTACGGTATGTATGTCGGTCAGAAGGCGATCCGCGAAAAGCTCATCTCGAAGGTTGCTGAAATGGCAGCTTCCGATAAGGCTTCCGACAGCTTCAAGGCTGCTGCTGAAGCATATCTCTCCTCCATCAACGATTCGAAGGCAAACGAAGCCGCTACCAAGGCTCTGATTCCCGAGCTGGAAGCTGCTGCAGCCGCAGGCTGCCCCGTAGCTCCCTCGATCCTCGCTGAAAAGGCATACCTCTCCAAGAAGAGCGTATGGATCTTCGGTGGCGACGGTTGGGCATACGACATCGGCTTCGGCGGTCTTGACCACGTTCTCGCATCCGGCGAAAACGTCAATGTCTTCGTATTCGATACCGAAGTTTACTCCAACACCGGCGGTCAGGCATCCAAGGCTTCTCAGGTAGGTCAGGTTGCTCAGTTCGCAGCAGCAGGTAAGGCGATCGGCAAGAAGAACCTTGCAGAGATCGCAATGTCCTACGGCTACGTTTACGTGGCACAGGTCGCAATGGGCGCTGATATGAACCAGCTGCTCAAGGCTCTTACCGAGGCTGAGGCTTACCACGGTCCTTCCTTGATCATTGGTTACGCTCCCTGCGAAATGCACGGCATTAAGAAGGGCGGCATGCAGAACTGCCAGCTTGAGATGAAGAAGGCAGTTGAGGCAGGCTACTGGAACATGTTCCGCTATGATCCCACCAAGGAAAATAACAAGCTGACCATTGACAGCAAGGAGCCCACCGGCGATTACCAGGCATTTATCGCCAACGAGGCACGCTATGCACGTCTTGCACAGTCCTTCCCGGATCGTGCAAAGGTTCTGTTTGAAAAGGCAGAGGCAAACGCCAAGGCCCGCTACGACAGACTGCAGAAGATGGGCAAGCTCTACGAGTAATTTCCCCTAAAAGCTACCCGTCAGCGCCACACGGCGCTGACGGGTAGCTTTGCGAAAATCCCCGACAACGGGGTGGGCTTTTGCTGTGCAAAGGCCTTGTATTTACGAGGAGAACATAAGACATGTATCGAGATACCCAATGCAAACTGCAAGCGCATCGCGGCGTTTGCACCGAGGCACCCGAAAATACCATGGCCGCGTTCCGTCTTGCCGTGCAGCAGGACTATGACATCATCGAATTCGATCCGAAATTTACCAAGGACAACGTGTGTGTGATCCTGCACGACCGCACCCTCAACCGCACCGTGCGTGTGGGAGGGAAGGAGCTTGGTGAGGAGAAGGTTTACGTTGCCGACAAGCTGTACGCCGAGCTGAAGCACATGGACGTCGGCAGCTGGTTTTCCCCCGAATTTGCGCGCGAGCGTATGCCGCTTTTGTCCGACGTGCTGACCTATGCGCGCAAGGCGGAAATCGAGTGCAAGATCGACAATATCGTGCAGACCTTTACCCCCGAGCAGATCGAGATCGTATTTTCCACTGTGGAAAAATGCGGTGGCTGCGTGGGACTTACTTGTAGCGACCTTTCGCTTTTGAAAACCTTTGCTAAGCGTTTTCCCGGGGCACCGTTGCACTATGACGGTGTGGTGACCAAAGAGAATTTGGACGAGCTGGCAAGCTTTTGCGAGGGACACGAAACCACCGTGTGGATGCGTCTTGCCGATAATCCCCGCACCGCGTGGAATAAGATGCCCCCTGCCACCCCCGAGCTGGCAGAGCTTGTGCGAGAGCGCTTTTTGCTTGGCATCTGGATCCTTGCTACCGACGAGGAAATGCAGCAGGCTCTTGCCCTGAACGCCGACGTGGTGGAAACCACCGGTGGCATCAAGCCCCACGGCTAAAAAGGGAATTAGTGCCATAACGGTGCGAAAAAGTACAAGGGAATACATAAAAATAAAAGCCAAAACCGCCCCACGTGGGGCG
>JAFTKF010000157.1 GCA_017453405.1 Clostridia bacterium | reverse complement strand
CGCGTGCGGCACTGACCTACCTGATCGAACACGGCGAAGATGACGGCACGCTGAGCGAAATGGTCGAAAAAATCGATCTTGAGATCGACTTGTGCGAAATGACGCTTCTGATGGAAGAGGATGACGAGCCGTAAACCAACGGTTGTCAACCAATGGTTGCATATCCAAAAAAATCACCCCGATCACCGCCCCATCCATCACATTTTTGTCAACCTGCAGTTGCATTTTAATAATATTCCCACCGAAAACCAAAAAAGATCCCACCAAACCGCTACGGTTTGGTGTGATCTTTTTGTATCATTTTATTGTTTTTTATAACCGTTCTGCTTTGCCAAAGCTTATTTTTGCTTCTTGGCTGTCTTTTTAAAGACGATGACAAAGGCAACCGCGCCGCCGCCTGCGAGGACGACTGCAACAACAATGCCAATAATCAGTCCGGTGCTGCCGCCCGAAGAGCCACCGCCGCTCGGATCAGCCGTCGAGGGGGTTTGATCTGTGGTAGGTGTCGTTGTGGTCACATCGGTATCGGTATCGGGGGTGACAACGGGGGTATCGGTGCTGTTCTGCGAAGTAAAGGGCAGAATCGGCTTGGTGGAGCTTTCACCCGCTTCCCCATCCGAGGAAAGGATCAGGAATTCAAGCTCTGCCACCTGCATTTTAGACGAACCGTTCAGCGTCAGGCGATATGCCTTGTAGTTGCCGAACACTTCTTCATCAATGGCATAGCCGCGCACATATTTCGCCCAATCGTATGTCACATTCGAACGCTCATCCAGTGTGACCCAAGTCTTACCGTCTACCGTGCCTTCGATCTTCATTTGCTTGGGCGCACGCGCCTTTGCCGTTGCCGAGGTCACCGTATAAAGAAGAAGTCTCGATGCCTTGGTCGACGAAACAATGATCTCGGTGCCGTTCGGAACATCGGCAAAGGTGTTCGAATTGTTGTCAAACAGCTTCTGAAGCTCAGATACTTCCATCGTTTCGCAGTATACGCCGTTTGCCAGCGTTGCGGGAAGCGCCGCTTTGTTGTACTTAAAGCTCTTAACGACCATATCCTCTGCGGGATCTGCCTTGACATTACCTGCGGTCAGGGATGTCGGGGTCGAGCCGGTACCCCAATCCGAGGCAGTATTGCCCATTTCAAAGACAAGCGTTGCGCCATTCGCCACCGTTTCGTGAGAAATAAACGCATCATTGTGCGCCTTGCCGTTCACGGTCAGCGACTGAATATATACGTTTTCACTTGAATTATTGTTGGCAATGATCACAAGATCCTTGCCGCTGTCCATATGCAGTGTTACCTTATCAAAGAGCGG
This sequence comes from Clostridia bacterium, assembly GCA_017453405.1. GTDB lineage: Bacteria > Bacillota > Clostridia > Oscillospirales > CAG-272 > RGIG1993. The sequence continues at coordinate 4,658 of JAFTKF010000157.1, read as the reverse complement.
CGAGGTGATCACATATTCACCGCTGCCCATATTCTGGGGGTAAAGACCGATTGCCGACAGGAAATACCAAGCGGACATTTCGCCGTTATCCTCGTCACCGCAAAAGCCCTGACCGATCTCCGCACCGACATACAGGCGAGAGAGAATTTCACGCGTGATCTCCTGCGTGCGCTCGGGAGCACCTGCATAAACAAACATATAAGGAACTGCGTGGGCAGGCTGATTCGAATGGGAATACTGACCCATTCTGACTTCTCTTGCTTCCACCATTTCGTGGATCGAGCCGTCAGCAACACGTTTCATTGCTTCAAGGGAATCGTTGAAATAATCTTCCAGCTTTTTCTGGAACTGCTTCTGACCGCCGTACAGCCATTTCAGACCGTCGCCGTCATACACGGGAGCAAATGCCATCGTCCAACCGTTGGTTTCGGAGTAGTCGCCCCACCAGCCAATGCCGTTGTAGCTGGAATTCGACCACGCACCCTCGGCATTTTTACCCATAAAGAAGCGGACAGAGGGATTAAAGGTATTGACATAGAAGCGCGCGCGGTTGTAATAATATTCCGCATCGTCACTCTTACCGAGTGCCTGCGCCATCACACCGATACAATAGTCGGAAATATAGTCCTCCATTGTCCACGAGAAGCCGTACTGTACCGCATTGGTAACGTAGCCGGTAAAGGGAGCGGTATTGTTTTCTTCGCGACCGCCGTTGGTCACGTTGCCCGAAACCGTCGCAGCGTTTTTCAGCATTGATTCGTATGCCGTTTCGTAATCAAATGCAATGCCTTTGACATAGGCATCGGCAAAAATGATATCCGAGCTTGTGCCGAGCATCGAGCCTGTGCCGCCGGGTGCTACCCAACGCGGAATCCAGCCGTTATCATTGTAGTGCTGGAGAATGCCGCTGATCAGCTCGCCGTCCAATTCAGGGGTCAGCAGTGCATATGCCGCCCAAGCGGTGCGGTAGGTATCCCAGAAGCCGTTGTTTACATACAGCTTGCCCTCCGTCAGGCGTCCTGACTTGTAAGGAGAGGCATAGACCCAATCGGGTTCTTCGTTCGTACCGCGATTTTCGCTGTACAGATTCGGGTAGGAATACATACGGTAGAGATTGGAATACAGCGTCACCATTTCGGTGTAGCTTGCGCCTTCCACCTCAACCATACCGCAAATGTCGTCCCACGCCTTCTGTGCCTTGGCAAAAATCGATTCAAAGGTGTCGTTTTTTGAAAATTCCAGATCATAATTGTGCTTTGCCTGCGATGCGCTGATGAAAGAGGTCGCAAAGGTCATCGTGACCTCTGTTGTGCCCTTCGGGAAAACGGCTACGCCGTTTTTGCCTACATTTTTGAAGGAAGCAGGTGCTTGATCAAACTGACCGTAAACCTGAAGCTTGTTCGAACCGCGGTCGGTATGATCGCTTCGCGCCGTAAACGTACCGTCCGCCTTGATCGTGATCGCACCGCCCACGCGGACACAGTCAAAAATGATATTGACATTGTCAGCATCTTCGGGGAAGGTAAAGCGCACACAAACACCGTGAACAGTGGGGGTCATTTCCACCGTAACACCCGAAGCGCGGCTGCCTTCGTTGAAGGTAACGGCATAATAATGCGCCTTGGCAGTCTCGTTGTCGTGGCTGAAGTCAGCACCGAGATTTGAGGTGTTCAGGTTATTTGCCGCAATGTTCGCAAGATTCGAGGTATTCAGCGAGGTATTCGCCATAAACTGCCACGTGCCGTAGTCACCCGTCCAGGTCGAGGGCACGTGCGATACGCTGAAATGCTTGATATTGGTATCGAAATAGCTGTAGTGTGTGTTCGAACCGGAATTGGTTACCGGTGTGTAGAAATTGAAGCCGTTGGGCATCGTGATAAAGGGCGTTGTCAAGCCGCGCGAGAACGAGGTGGTATTGTTCGTGCCGCGAAGCGTTGTAATGTAATCCGACAAGTGCGCGTAGCTTGTTTCTGCGCGGTTTTCAATCACAAGATCGTCAAAATGCGCCACAAACTGTCTCTTGGTCTCTACAGAATCACGGTGATAGTATACAAGGATCGCTTCGATGGTCTTTCCCTTTGCCACTTCGCCAAGGGCAGCCTCCACATAATTCCACTGACCCGTATACAAGGCTTCGGATTCACCCTTTGCCTGCGGTGTCATCAGAAAACCGTTCTGATCGCGTGCCGAAAGAGAGGATAAGTACGTGCCGTCACTGAATTTCAGGTCGATCATCATATACATCGCACTGTATTCGAAATCATAGCCGTAAGGGATCTCGGGAAAGTGCACGTAAGAAAGACGCGTGTTTTCGCTCACCTTGATCGAAAGACCGTCATACAGCACGTTTCTTGCATAGCTTTCTTCCTTGGAGTTATGCTTGGCGTATACCGAAAGGGTGCGATCGCCTTCGAACGCGCCGGTATCAACCCACGAGCTGGAAGGCCCGCCCGTCACTTCGCTCGTCAAGGGCGAATCGCCTTCACGGGTACTTTCGCCTTCATTCGTGCCGAAGCGGAGATCGGCAAGCTGGGTCATATTCGCACCGTTATTTTTGGTAATCTCGAATTTATAATACCGATATGCCTTGGGATCGGACACCGTATAATACTTGGTCTGTCCACGTGTGGAAAAGGTCTGATTATACTGATAGTCGATCTCGACATACGTGTCGCCGTCGGTTGAGCCGTACAGTCTCCACTCACGCGGATCGCGCTCAGACTCGTCATTGGCAGAGGTCAAGGCATAAATCGCTACCGTTTTTGCAGAGGCAAACGAAAAGCTGACCCACACCGGTGTATTTACCGTGGGTGTGGTCTGTGTCAGGTACTTGGTGGCAGAAGAAGCATCAAAAAGCTTTGCCTTGGATTCCTCCGACTTGAAATCACTCGTTCCCTGAATGGTTGCCGTCTGCACATCGTGGGTAAATTCCCCCTTGATGTCTGCCGACATCGAATAGGCTTCCAGTCCTTTATAATACTGATTGTCAGACTTTGATACCTTGATTGCCGCATCCCCCGATTCAAATGAGGATGAAAATAAGGTCTCTTCTTTTTCCGTGCTGCTTGATGCCAACACCGTAAACGATGTCATCGCAAAAGGCAGCAGCATCAGAACGGCAAGCAGAATTGCCACTGATTTATGAAAGACTTTCATAAATACCTCCGTTGATAAGCATATTGCTCGATTTTACTCATATTATACCATATTTCGGACGATTATGCAATCGAATATGCTCAGTCAGTATGACAAAAAAATAAAGCCTTTTTTGTCACTTTTCACTAAATTTTACGCCTTCGATCTAAAAACAGCATCAAAAAAACGCCCCGAAGGGCGTTTTTTGATGCTGTTTTCAGATTAGCCTGCGTAGAAGATCAGCTCGGACATCTGATAGGTGTCGCCGTTGTTGGCAACGATCATAATGTAGCTGCCGGTCAGGGTCTTACCGAAATCATAGTAATTTTCGGTGTAGTTGCCGCTGATCGTGCTCTTATCAAGACCTTCGGGAGCAGTCGATACAAAGTCAGGCGCTTCGTTCCAGTTATTACCGTCTTCCGATACATACACTTCGAAGTCAACAAGCGTTCTGCTGTGATAAGGATCGTTATCGTTACCGTTTACGAACGAAAGGCCGATAATCGACTGGGGAGAAGCAAAGCCAACAACGATCGCGTGTTCCTTACCGTTGTCACCTGTGCAAAGCTTGGTCGAAACATCGTCGTCAAAGAGGTTTTCAGCGGTTTCGCCATTGGTAACCGTGGGAGCATCGATCAGGGTGATGCCGGAGTTCGGAACCTTTTCAACACCCGCAGGAACATCGGGGTCGGGAACGAGTTCCTTCTTCTGAGGCTTGAGGTGAGGATACTTACCGTCTACATTGTATTCGGTGAGGTTTGCAAAATACGCAACCTTGCCTTCGTCATCAAGAACATTCCAAATAGCGGTATAGTAGTGATAACCGTCTTCGTCGTATTCATAATCTTCAAAGGTGAAATCTGCACCGAGGTCGAAACGGATCCAACCGGAATCGGTGTAGTTAGCAAGGGTAATACGCGAAATATCAAAGGTCTTGCCGTCGAGAATGATCTGGTGGCTATACGCATCATTGATCATATATTCGCCGGTGGGTTCACCCGTCTCTTCATCCATCAGGGTGATGAAGAACTCGGAATAAAGACCGCCGTTCGCATTCATCTTAACAACAAGTGCAACGTTATAGTCAAGGTCAACATGGAAGTCTTCGAACATCATAAACGACATCGCGGAGCTGTCGAGCATATCCATACAGTCATAGTCGTAAATGAGGTCTTCGCCTTCGGTTTCGGGTTCGGTGGTTTCGGGTGCGCCCGTCGTGGTGGGTGCTGTGGTTTCATCACCCTCAGCAGGGGTGGTATCGTCGCCGCCCTCAGCGGGAACGGTCGTGGTAACAACGGGATCGGTCGTTGTCTTCGTGTCAGTGGTGTCGGTATCGCCACCGCAAGCAACAAGTGCCAATGTCAGCAGTGCAACGAGAAGAACGATAAGTAATTTCTTCATAATTCAAATTCCTTTCTGTCATTCGGGTTTTTCCCATTCCGTATTATAACACAATTCCTTTGATTTTGCAATACTGTTTTGTTATTCTTTTACAAGGATTACTATCAGAAAATACGGAAATT
>JAFTKF010000156.1 GCA_017453405.1 Clostridia bacterium | reverse complement strand
ACTTGACCGACATCAGCTTTTTCAAGCCGCGAAACCACCAATCCCCTTTTTTCACGATCGTCTTCGCCTTAACTTCTTTCACTTTGATTGTCACATCCTTCATCTAAGCATTCGTCTTGGGAAAGACTCTACTCAAAGTATAGCACGCCAAATTGCCCTTTTCAAGAGAAACGGCGAAACCTAAACAAAAGTTGAGACGGCATCGTTCTCTTGACAAAACCGAAAAATCCTGCTACAATAAGCCCAAAATGATGATAGGGAGACCGACATGCTCGATACCGAACGCTTTTTGATCGCACAGGAAAGTGCCTATCCCATCGCTTTGCGGGAGATGCAGGCAGGACAGAAGAGAAGTCACTGGATCTGGTATATTTTTCCCCAGCTCACATCGCTCGGGAGAAGCGATACCGCAAAATATTACGGCATCGATACCCTTGCCGATGCCAAGGCTTACCTCAGCCACCCGATCCTCGGGCAAAGACTTTGCGAGATCACCGATCAGATCCTGAAGCATACCAACCGCGATCCCGTCAGACTGATGGGCAGCTACGTGGATGCCGTCAAGCTTCGCTCCTCGATGACCCTCTTTCGCGAGGCTGCCGACGATCCCACCCGCTTTGATGCCGTATTGGCGCACTATTTTGAATCAAAGCCCGACCGCTATACACTGGAACGCCTTTGATCGGAACACCAAAAGTGCTCTGAACACAAAACCGACCCCGACGGGTTCTGCCGTCGAGGTCGGTTTTGTGTTACTTAGGATCAGTCGTCGTCTTTGGTGCGTTCGTATTCGGGAAGCGCATCAAAAGGCACAAGACAGTGATGGATCTTGGCAATATCGTCACGTGTTTTGCCGTAGGAATAGCCTTCGGTACGCATATACGCGTTCCAACGGCGATGCTCCAGACGGCGAAGCGGATCGATCGTATGGGCATACAGCTTTTCTTTCGTTACGGGATCAACCGCCGTCTTTCTCGTCTCGGCATCCACATTAGCACCGGGAATATTCAGCTTCTTCTTGGCTTTGGAATGGATGGCAGAGGCGATCGAGGAATTGTAATTGTATTCGAATTCCCAGAAGGACTTTTCGCCCCCCCACTTCATATGACGGGACAGTGCCTCGTGCTCGTATTGGGTACGGATGATCGCGCCAACCGAGTAAAGGCTCTTCATATCACCGATCAGGTCGATGTCATAAGGCTGACCCTTATAGTTTTTCGCCTGACTGAAGTCTTCGTTTTCACCGAGATTGTAGCGGATCGCCTGAATGAAGGGGTACGCACCCATTTTCTTGCAGACCGAACGCATACGCACAGCAACCTCAAGATTCTTTTCGTCGTTACCGAGACAAACCGCAACGTATGTGATCTTGGGAAGCTTGGCAAGCTGCTGTAAGAACTCTTCGCTGTCGATGTCCGCTTGGTGAATGTCAATGTAATAGCAGTCCTCACTGTCGGGATTGCTGTTGTATTTCGGGCTCATCAATTCAGGACACTGTGCGGCAAAGCGCGAACGCGCCTTCGGATCGCGGTCAAACGCGTTGATGTGCAACTCATAGCCGTCCATCTGTCCGTACCACACAAGACCCTTCAGCATTTCCGTGCCGTGCAGACCCATACCGATCACGACCGCGGAGATCACCTTTTTCTTCTTGCCGTTTTCATCTTCAACACTTGCGGCAGATTCAAAAATGTTACGCACCGTGCAAGCATCGCGCTCGTCCTTTTTCTTCTGTGCATCGTTTTCCTTCACAAACTGCGCCGACAGAACGGCAAGCTGTTCATACGGCGTTGCAGCCTCGCCTTCGTGGAAAGGATATACCGTAAGATAGGGGGTCAGCAAGCCCTCTGCCACCTTGCGGCGCTCGGGGGTAAGCTCGGCTTTGTCGAGATACTTACGAAGAACGGCGCTGTAATCCGCCTCTTTTTCGTTGAGACAGAAGGGTGTTTTTTTCAAAAAGGGTGCAAATACCTGCGTCAGAAGCGCACGCGCCTCGGTATCGATTGTGCCGTCATCCTTGACGGTCGATTCGATCAGCACGTTCAAGAAGGTCTCAAACACCGTGATACGGTATTTTTTCGCAAGCTTCTTTTGTCCCTCGTCATATTGCTTGACGAGCTGCGCCAGCACCTCTTCACAAAGTGCGTTCGTCAAAGGATGCGCCTTGATATGCGCCTCAAGGGCAGCAAGCACCGCTTTCTTTTCGGTATTATAATAGTCACCGTGACTTGCCAAGAAATCGGCAGTCAGTGTCGAAAGATAGGCGATATCCCCTTCGCTTGAAATGCCCTTTTCGGCAAAAACAGGGGCAAGCGCGGTCTTAACCGCCGTCACGCGCTTCTCGGCAAGCGCAAGACGCGCCGCCTCGTTTTCCTCGCGATGCTCGCTGAGGAACTCAAAATTGTAGAAGGTATGATAGATCAGCGAACGGATGATGTTGACACGCTTGACCAAAGCACCCGAACGGTAGTCGCTTTCCGCCTCGGTCACATACAGTGTCGCATTCGAGGGATTCTTGGCGATCTCCGCCATTTGCTTCTCAAGACGCTCCTTTTCCCTCAGCGCTTCGGCTTCACACTGCTCCTGATACTTGGCAAGGCGACGACCCTTCATTTCCTTCAGTGCCTTGGTACGTGTTTCGTCACCCGCACTCTTCAGAAGAAGTTCACTTTCGGGGCTGTCCGAGAATACATATACATTGGTATTATCGCGCGTTGCGTATTTTTCAAGAAGCCCGATCGCCGTACCGACGTTTTCGGTCTCGTCTTCGTTGATCAGGAAGAAATTCATCGTGCACTTCTTTTTGAAAAGATGTGTCGTCAGAACGCCCGTGCGGAAGATCAGCGCCCCGAGCTGTCTTGCGTTTTCGGCAAGCAGGATCTCTTCATCATTGTTCTCTTCCACGCCGAGGAACACGATCAGCGACCGCTTGGCAGGCTGAGCAAGATAGGCACGGTACACCTTACGGGGCTTCGGAAGCGGATATTTGTCATAGTTCGGGCTTTCCTTCTTGGCGGCGGCAAGCTTGCCTTCTCTTGCGATCTTGGCAAGATAGTCGGCATATTCGTTTTCGACTTCCTTGATCGCACGCTGATAACGGATCTCATAATCGGCATCCAGCGTCGCTTTGGATTTCTGATACTGTTGCTCGACTGTGTCACCGCCCCGCGAAGCAATGCTCTGCGCAAGGGCAAGCGAACGCTCATTCAGCTCGGAGAAAATGTAAACATCCGCGCGACGGCTGACACGATATAAAATACCCGATACAAAGTTTTTGAAGAAGGAGAGCACGACAGTGAGGGTGAGGATGGGAGCAGCCGCATACAGCAGAAGATATGCCACACGGTAGAACCAGAACATCACACACAGTCCGCCCGAAATGGTAGCGTTTTCGGGAAGCTGTGCCAACAGCGCGGCTTCCATTTCACGGAATACGCCCGTATAATCGCTGTCGGCGGAAAAGAGCTGATACACATCGTGTACCACCGTGCCGATGCTTTCAAAAAAGTTGACCGGCACACCGTCCGCAGTTCCCTTGGGCAAAAGCAAATAGTAAGCGCCGTACAAGCAGGCACCCGCGAGAACAACACCGGCGGACAAGACATACAGTGTCTTATTCCACCATTTACGCTCCGAACAGCGCTGACGAAACCATCTGCTCTTGCAAATCACAAGCCAGGTGGGAGCGGCAAGCACCAGAATGACCGCAAGAATTGTGAGTAAATAAAAACCGACCATAAATACCTCCTAAAACTGATTGCATTCCGCCGCAGAAAAGATGCGGCGAATATAGTCAAGATCACGGTTAATGGCATCCACAGCCACCGAATCGACAAGAATCTCGGGACTTTCGAGGGTCACACTGCCCGTATACCGCGCGGCGATCCTCGGAAGAAGCGCTTCCAGCCCGATAATGCCCTGCCCGAGATGTAAGATCGGGCGCAGAGAGGAAAAATCGTGCGCAGGTCCTATGTAATCGCTGATATGCAGATGGGCAATATCCCCCGATTCCAGTGCCCCCGAGGATACGATAAGCTCGTTTTGCTCGTGAAAGGCACCGAAACGGACATCATAAACAAATTTTGCGTCGGGGCGAGAGGCTTTCACGCGCAAAAGATTGGTCACGGGATCGTGAAAGGCGCAGGGCACGTTTTCAAACAGAAGCAAAAGCCCCGCTTCCTCCGCCGCCTCATACAGCGACGAAAGCACCGAAAGATTCTTGTCAAGTGCCTCATCCGAGCGCCTGCCGCTCCAGAGATGCAGCACCAGCTTCTCAGCCCCCACCGCGCGCCCAACCGCGCAGTTGATGCGAAAGAGCCGTAAGGCTTCCTGCCTGTCTTCCTCATCTCCGCCGAGATAAAAACCGATGTCCTTTTCGGCGTGGATCACACCGAACGGAAGCTTTGACACCTCGGCATCGCGTACCACCTCAGAAAGCTTGTCGTAATAGGCGTTCACCATCATCAGCTCATAGCCGCAAGCCTTGATCTCGCCGCTTGCCTGCACAAACAGCCGATGATTCCAGTTGTTCGCCCGTCCTACCATCGTACCAGTAGAACAATATAATTTCTGTTTCATTTTGTTACTTTTGTTCTTTCATTGTTTACTTTTTTCGTTACGCTTATAGCATACCACATTCCCCGAAGTTTTGCAAGGGGTTTTTGAAAATATTTTCTGCCGTGACCTTGAAAAAATCTTCTTGAAAAAATTGCAAAACCTCTTTTCAAAGCGCGAAAGCTGTGCTATAATATTTTAATAGCGTTTGACAGAAAAAGGAAGGAAACGATAGCTCATGGAAACCATTCTGAAATTACTTGAAAATGACAGCCGCCTGACCGCCGCCGAACTTGCTTCGATGCTGAATCTTGACGAGGACAGCGTGCGTGCGGCAATTGCCGAATATGAAAAAAACGGAACGATCGTTGCCTATAAAGCGCTGATCGACTGGGATAAGACCGACCGCGAGATCGTGTCTGCCGTCATTGAACTGAAGGTCACCCCTCAGCGCGACCGCGGCTTTGACAAAATTGCCGAAAAGCTTTTGAACTACCCCGAGATCACCTCGATCTGCCTGATGAGCGGTAGCTATGACATTCAGCTTATCATTGAAGGCAAGACCCTGCGCGAGGTCGCGCAGTTCGTCGCTATGAAGCTTGCCCCGATGGAATGCATCACTGCCACCTCCACCTCCTTTGTCCTCAAAAAATACAAGGATAAAGGCGTGATCTACCAAACCCCCGAAGAAGACGAAAGAGGAAGCTGTCCCGTATGATCAACTACAACACCCTCATTCCCGAGCACGTCAGGACACTGCCTGCCTCGGGAATCAGAAAATTCTTTGACCTGCTTGATAATATGAAGGATGTCACCGCCCTGACCGTCGGTCAGCCCGACTTCATTACCCCGTGGCATATCCGCGAAGCGGCAATTGAAAGTCTCGAGCGCGGCAAGACCTACTATACCTCCAATGCGGGACTGATCGAAGCCCGCCGCGAGATCGCGCGGTATATGAAACGCCGCTTTGACCTCACCTATGCCCCTGAAAACGAAATTCTGATGACGGTCGGCGGCTCGGAAGCCATTGATATCGCCGTGCGCGCACTCGTTGCGCCGGGGGACGAGGTCATCATCCCCGAGCCTTGCTTCGTCTGCTACGCCCCCATCGTCACACTGGCAGGCGGTATTCCGATCCATCTCCCCCTCTCGGCAAAAAACAAATTCAAGCTCACCCCCGAGGAATTATCCTCGGTGCTTACCGATAAAACCAAACTGCTCATTCTGCCCTTTCCCAACAATCCCACCGGCGCGATTATGGAAAAGGAAGAGCTTGAAGCCATCGCGGCGCTTGTCCGCGATACCAATATCGCCATTCTGTCCGATGAGATCTATGCCGAACTCACCTACGGCAAAGCACACACCTCGATCGCCTCGATCGAAGGTATGCGCGAGCGCACCGTGATCGTCGGCGGCTTCTCCAAGGCATATGCTATGACCGGCTGGCGTCTCGGCTATACCCTCGCGCCCCAAGCGATCACGTCGGGTATGTATAAGATCCACCAGTACGCCATTATGTGTGCCCCCACACAAAGCCAGTTTGCCGCCATCGAGGCACTGAAAAACGGCGATGCCGATATTGAAGAAATGAAAGCGGAATACGACCGCCGCCGTCACTATATCCTCAAAGGACTTGCGGAGATCGGGCTGGAATGCTTCGCCCCCGAGGGCGCGTTCTATGTCTTCCCGAAGATTGCGGGATTTGGTCTTTCCTCCGAGGAATTCTGCGAAAAGCTGCTCTATGAGCACCGCGTCGCCATCGTCCCCGGTACCGCCTTCGGCGACTGCGGCGAAGGCTTCGCCCGCATTTCCTACGCCTATTCCGTCCCCCACATCACCAAAGCCCTCGAAGGCATCGCTGATTTTGTCAAGACACTGAGGAAGCCCCTATGACCGATTTTTCCAAAGCCTTGAATCTCGATTATATCGCCTCGTATCAGGCGCTGGATCAGGCACTGCAAAAGAAAAACTACCAAGGCGGCATTGCGGGATATCTTGCCGTGATGGAAGCTCTCACGTGGTATGAGAAACGCACGCTTGCCACCTTTGATGCCGAGCTTTCGGCACTCCGCGCGGCACGCGTTCTCTATAACCGCCTTGCGCGCACAGCCGACCTTTCGTCAGCGATCGCCACAGAGGATGATGTCGATTACCTGAAGGATCTCGCCAAGCGGCTGGAGGCAGGATGCGATCCCCTCGCGGCGCTCGAAAAAAGTCGCTATGCCAAAAAGCCCAACAATCCCGACGCGATCAAGGCAGAGCCCATCGAATCCACCGCCGTGGAGCTGCACTCCCGTCCCACACTCTTCAAAGAGGGGGCAAAAAAGAAAGCATTGAAGGCGGCGGCACTCTTCGCACTCGCCCTCACCGTCGTTCTGAAAATCAGAAAGGGATTCATCCAATGATCACAACCGTCATTTTTGACTACGGCAATACGCTCGTCCGTTTTTGTGAAAAGGAGCTTGCCGCTCTCTATACCGACACCCCCGAGGATGCCCAGCTGATCGAGACCGTCTTTTTCGACCGCTACTACTGGTCGCGCCTCGATGAAGGCACGCTCAGCCACAAAAACTGGATCGCCGATGCCGCAAAACGCCTGCCGCCTCACCTTCATCCCACCCTGCAAACGATCGCCGATACGTGGTATTACCGTCTGCCTGCCATCGACGGTATGGAAGCGCTCGTCAAAAAGCTGCACCGCCGCGGCACGAAGCTCTATCTGTTATCCAATATTTCCAAAGCCTTTTCCGAGCGGATCGGTGAGTTCCCCCTTTTCTCCCTTTTTGACGGTATCATCTGCTCGGCAGACTACAGGGTCACAAAGCCCGATACGAGGCTCTATAAAATTCTGCTCGATACCTATGCGCTCACCGCCGAGGAATGCCTTTTCATCGATGACCGCGCGGATAACATCGAAGCCGCCGAACGCCTCGGCATTCACGGCTATCTCTTCGACGGCGATGCGAAAACGCTCGCGCAGTATCTCGATACCCCGGTATGAAACCGAAGCTTTTACTCGTCGACGGCAGTAATCTCTTGTTTCAGATGTTTTACGGAATGCCTGCCCGCATCGTCAATGAGGACGGCATCGCGATCCACGGCGTGATCGGCTTCGTCGGAGCGCTTTTAAAAATCATCCGTATGACCGCGCCCACACATATCGCCGTCTGGTTTGACGGGGAGAGCACCAACGAACGCTATGCCCTCGACCGCGATTATAAGGCAAACCGCCCCGATTATGGCGATTGCCCCGAGGAGGAACAGCCCTTCTCACAGCTCCCCTATATCAAGACCGCCCTCGATTGCCTCGGTATTCTCCATAAGGAAACCGAGCATTGCGAGGTAGACGACTGGATGGCAGCCTATGTGTCAACCTACGGTTGCGAAATTGACACCGTCATTGCCTCATTCGACTCTGATTTCTTTCAGCTTGTGTCAAATCGCGTGTCGATTCTCCGCTATCGCGGAGATGCCACCACCCTCGTCACACCCGAAACGGTGTATGAAAAATTCGGCATCACCCCGATGCAATACGCCGATTTCAAAGCCCTCGTCGGTGATAAAGCCGATAACATCAAGGGCATTGACGGCATCGGGGTCAAAACCGCCGCACGCCTTTTGCAAAGCTATGGCACACTTGACGGCGTTTTAAAAGCCATTGACAAAATCACCCCCGCACGCCTGCAAAACGCTCTCAGAGAGGGCATAGACCGCGTCACCCTCAACCGCAAGCTGATCACACTCACCGGCTCAACACCCCTCCCACACCCAATCGAAGCCCTCGCCTACCAAAACCGCAACCTCACCACCACCGAGGTCTTAAAAACAATCGGACTGAAACGATAAAAACATCTACAGGAAAAAGTAATACATTGCGCCGTTGTCAAACGCTGTCAAGGAATTGTGAGCGTTTGACAACGGCTGATTTTTGGTAAGGGGATTGTTTTTCTTGGGGTGCTTTTTGAAAAGAAGCGCTGGAGTTGTAAACAACTCCAAACCCTGCAAAAATTTTTGAAAAGGGTGACAGAGATATTGTTCTGCAAAAACTTTTGAAACAGGCAACAAAGATGTTGTCTTTGTAAAAATGGCCACACGATATTCACAAAATCCATTATTTTCAAAAATTCCTCTCAAAACCATTTGCAATATGATCTTTTTTGTGCTATAATAAAATGTTACGGCAGAGCCGTAGCCGCAAAAACTGTTAAAATTTTATGGATATAGAGAGAGGAACGCTATGTTTGAAGCCATTTTGACTGCCATTCGCGCATTTCCCCGCATCATCATTCACCGCCACCTGAAGCCCGACGGCGATGCGATCGGCTCACAGGTCGGACTTGCCGAGATCATCAAAGCCAATTTCCCCGAAAAAGAGGTCTACATCGTGGGCGATGCCCCGGGGCGCTACGGCTTTATCGAAGGATCCGAGCCGGACACCGTCGCAGATGCCCTTTACGAAAACGCCCTCGCCATCGTGCTGGATACCTCGGCAAAAGCCCTGATCAGTGACACGCGCTATCCGCTTGCCAAAGAAAGTGCGCGTATGGACCACCACATTTTCGTGGAACAGATCTGCAATCTCGAAGTCACCGACACAAGCTTTGAAAGCTGTTGCGGTCTCATTACCGCGTTTGCCGTAGAATCCGCGCTGACGATTCCCGCAATTGCCGCCACCGCCCTGTATACGGGTATGGTCACCGATTCGGGCAGATTCCGCTACGATTCCACTACCGCCCAGACTCACACGCTCGCCGCACGCTTGATGCAAGAGCCGATCGACACTGCCGAGATCTATCGCAACCTTTACGCCGACGACCTTGAACGCAGTAAGCTCCGCGCGCGCTTTGTCCTGAATATTGCCACCACCGAACGGGGCGTCGCCTATATTTACACTGCCAAAGAGGAGCTGGATGCCCTCGGGGTGGATATCTTTACCGTCTCGCGCGGAATGGTCGGCACAATGGCAGACCTCAAAGGTATTGATATCTGGGTCAATTTCACCGAAACCGATGAAGGCGTGCTTTGCGAGCTTCGCTCAAGCCGCTACAACATCAATCCGATCGCCGTCAAGTACGGCGGCGGCGGTCACGCCAAAGCCAGCGGCGCAACCGTGAAAAACCGCGACGAGGCAATGGCAATGCTTGCCGACCTCGATGCAATGATCGAAACATAAGGAGACTGCTATGAGCTACGAAAATAAACTTGCCATTTTGAACAAGATCAAGGAATATACCCGCATTTTTCTTTTCCGCCACATCCGTATGGACGGCGACTGCACAGGCGCAACCAAAGGTTTACAAGAGCTTTTGAAAGCATCCTTCCCCGAAAAGGAAATCTATCTGCTCGACAATCAGACAAGCGACTATCTTGCTTTTCTCGGCAAGGATTCCGGCGAAGCCGATGACAGCTTCTATGAAGGGGGACTTGCCATCGTTCTTGACACTGCCACCCCCGACCGCATTTCCTCGCAGAAATACACCCTTTGCCGCGAGGTCATCAAGATCGATCACCACATCAATGTATCTCCCTACGGCGACCTGCTCTGGGTCGAGGAAGAAGCCTCTTCTTGCTGTGAAATGATCGTTTCCTTCTACGACACCTTCAAGGACACCCTCACCCTGAACGAAAAAGCCGCGCTGTATCTGTATACCGGTATGGTCACCGACTCGGGCCGATTCCGCTTCCGCTCGGTTTCGGGTGAAACCCTCCGCCTTGCCGGTATCCTTCTGAACTGCGGCATCGATACCGACACACTGTACGCCCATCTCTATCTCAACGACTTTGATGTACTGAAATTCCGCGCCGAGGTCTATCGCAAAATGAAGATCACCGAAAACGGCGTTGCCTATATCCACGTAACTGCCAAAATGCAGGAGAAATACAATCTCTCGCGCGAAGATGCCTCAGCTGTCGTGTCGGCACTTGATTCGATCAAAGGCTCTTTGATTTGGATCGCCTTCATCGATAACGGCGACGGAACTACCCGTGTCCGTCTGCGCTCCCGCTTTGTCACGATCAATTCTCTTGCCGAACGCTATCACGGCGGCGGTCACGCGATGGCTTCGGGTGCAACTGTCTATAGCCGCAAGGAAATGAACGCCCTGATCAGCGAAGCGGACAAGCTGCTCGGTGAATTCAAACAAACAAATGAGGGCTGGTTATGAAAATACTGATCACCAACGACGACTCCATTTCGGCACGCGGTCTT
>JAFTKF010000155.1 GCA_017453405.1 Clostridia bacterium | reverse complement strand
TATGTACGAATTCGGATATGTTGAAAAGAATTACCAAAAGGCAATTCAGTATTTCAGCATTGCCGAGTCACGTGGAGATATCAATTCCTCTCATCATCTGGCAACGCTTTATCAACAAGCAGAATGCAAGAATTATCATAAGGCTTTCAGACACGCTCAAACATCTGCCGGTTATCACAATCCGGAGGGCGAGTTTATTTTAGCGAATCTTTTATATTTCGGACGCGGCTGTCAAGCAGATGCTGAGAAAGCGTATGAAATGTATTTGCGTGCTTATATGCATGGAATGGATCAGGCTAAATTTATGATGGAAAGAATTGAAAATTGCAGATAGTCTCCGATCACTCGTTATACAAAAACCTCTCGTTGCGGCGAGAGGTTTTTGTATAGTGCGCTTTGTTTGGGGAGATACTGTAAAAAACGAAAGCGAGGATCACGTATGGTCAAATACACCTGCGCCGCGTGCGGCGCGCAGTTTGAAAGGGGAGAGGGCGAATGTGCCGAATGCCCCGAATGCTACGCCAAGGGGGAAGCGCTTATTGTCAAGGATGCCTGCAAGAATCCGTATCAGGGAACAAAGACCGAGAAAAATCTGATGAAGGCGTTTTCGGGGGAATCCGAGGCGCGGAACAAATACACGTATTTTGCCGAAGTTGCCAAAAAAGAGGGCTATGAAGAGATTGCGGCGATCTTTCTGGAGACTGCCGAAAACGAACGGGCACACGCAGAGATCTGGTTCAAGGAATTGGGCGGTCTTTCGAATGTGGCAGGGAATCTGTCTTCGGCGGCAAAAGGGGAGCATTATGAATGGAGTGATATGTACGAGCGTTTTGCCAAGGATGCCGAGGAGGAAGGCTTTGCCTCTCTTGCGGTGCGTTTTCGTGGGGTAGCCGCCATTGAGAAATGGCACGAAAGCCGTTTTCTTGCGCTCTTGTCTTCGGTGGAGCAGGGCGAGGTTTTTCAAAAAGGCTCGATCGTGATCTGGCAATGCCGCAACTGCGGTCACATCGTTTCTTCTCTTGCCGCCCCGAAGGTTTGTCCCGTTTGCTCCCATCCGCAGAGTTATTTTGAAATGAAGAAGGAAGAACAATAACAAGTTGTCAAGAAAAGCATATACTGTCACTGAAAGGAAACGGAGTGATCGTATATGCTTTTATATTTGTGTGTATTGATACCGCTTGTCGGCACGGTTCTGGGTGCGGCGGCGGTCTTTTTTATCAGAAGCGCCGATAGCGTGCAGTTAAAGGCGGTTTTCAGCGGTCTTGCCGCAGGTATTATGACAGCGTCTTCGTTTTTCGGGCTTTTGATTCCGTCAATGGCGGGAAGCGCAACTGTTTTTCTGCCCCTTCTGGGACTTTGCGCGGGCTTTGGCTTTTTCATTTTGGTTGAGTGGGGCGCGGAGCGGCTGTTTCAAAAGCAGTCAGCGCATATTTCGGTGTTTGCCATCACTCTCCACAATCTTCCCGAGGGAATGGCGGTGGGCATTGCGCTTGCCGGTGTTTTGCTTTCTCAGACCGGACTTACGGTATCCTCTCTTCTGAGTCTTTCGGCGGGAATCGCGATTCAGAATATCCCCGAGGGGGCGATCGTCTCTCTTCCGATCCGCGGACGCGGAAAGGGACGGGGCTATGCCTTTGGTATGGGTGTGCTTTCGGGCGTGGTCGAGCCGATCGGGGCGATGGCGGCACTGCTGCTGTCAGAGCTTGCCGCTGTGATGATGCCGCTGTTTTTATCCTTCGCGGCAGGGGCAATGCTATCGGTGGTGATGGGTGAGCTGGCGATGGATTTTGTGGGCGAGGAACGGGGATTTTGGGGGCGTATTGCCTTTGCGGCAGGGCTTGTTGGAATGACGGCGCTAGATGTCCTTTTTGGCTAGCTTTATTGGGATGCGGCTTGCTTTTGACTCATTCTGCGCCAATTGATAAAGCCGTAGATATCGTTGGCGAGAAACGCCAGAAAGCAGATCGCGACCGAAAGGTAGCTTATGTCCTCCAAGGAGGCGAGTATCCACAAAACGATCAGCACAATGTCATTGGCGGCATAGGCGAGGGCATAAAAGGGACTGCGGCGGAAGGTGAGATAGACCGCGAGAAAGCTTGTCGCAACCGATAGCGTGGAGGGCAGAAGGTTGGCGGTTGCAAGGGCTTTGAGAATATAATAAAAGATCGCGGTGACAAGAAGGGTAAGTAAGAGCATCAGGCATAGTTCGCCACGGGTCAGATGCCGTGTGATCCGCACCTCGCCTTTGCCCTTTTCATAAGGATTTCTGAGCCACGAAACGAGAGAGAGGATCGCCATTGGCAGAGACATTCCAAGATAGGTCAGCATTTCGCCGTAATAGGCAAAGCTGTAGGAAATGATGCCGTAGAGGATGCTGAACAGGATGATCAGCACCTGCCCGATGGGGTGTCCCTTGGCGCAAAAGATCAGCGCGACAACGCCGATCAGTGACGCGACGAGAGAAAGAGGATCGCGCTCGCTCTGAAGGCAATAGGAAACCACGGTTGTGAGAAGGGAAAGTGTCAACAGTATCCATTCACCGCGCGTGAAATAGGTAAGGACGGTTTTAAGTTTCGCTGACATAATTATATCCTTTCTTTGAAAATAGCGGTTTTGCAAAACAAAATCGCAAAACTACCGTAAAAAAAGCATCCGCGGCACATCTTCTAAGACCTAACGATGTGCGAACGAATGCATCAGCATCTCTACCCGGTGGCAGAATATTTTTTTACAGTATAGCATATATCTTGTTAAAAAGCAAGACTTTTCAAAATATTTCTCGGGAAATAGTGTTGACAAACGGGAGAAGTATCGGTATAATGATAAAAAATGATAGGGAGGTATACAGGATGGAACCGATTGAGATGCTTCTTGATGAGAACTGCAATGACAACAT
>JAFTKF010000154.1 GCA_017453405.1 Clostridia bacterium | reverse complement strand
CTTTTTGGCAAGTTTTCTATAAAGTTTTTGTTACACTTTTTACGGATGTTTTGATCCGAGGAAAAAAGAAAAAGCAGGTGCCGAGCTTTGAATCTCTGCACCTGCGTATGAATATTAATCGGTGAAGATCACCTTATACACGCTGTTGATACCGCTTCCGTAGTAAGTTACCCCGTTTTCAATGGTGACACCGCGCATACGGAGCGTCTGCTGAGCGGCACGGAAGGCGGCGGAGAAGTCCAGCACCTGAATGCGATAGACGAAATTGATCGTGGTATTCTCAAGATCCTCCGAAAGCGACACCGCATATTCCAGAAGCCTTGCCAGCTCTTCGGTGGAATCGATCACATAGTTGAAGCTGCGGTTGCGATAGGTGATCGCCTTGTTTTCGTAATAATTGAAATTACGCTCTGCCGTGATCTCCTTATAGTTGAGTCCTTCATAGCCGTCCTTTTGCTTATCGTTATCCGACACTAGAAAATGCGAATGGTCGGGAATCGAATACTCGCGCTCGGGAAGGTGCAGATTGCCGAAGGTCGCATCCACGACATACCAACGGTTATTGACCTTCACGCGATTCCACGCGTGACCTGCGCCAACCACCTCGACACAAGGAATGCCTTCGATGTTGCAAAGCAGGGAAAACGCCTTGGCAATGCCGTCACAAACCGCTTTTTGGTTGCGGAACACGCCTTCCAGATAATATGCATCGTATTCCGGCCAGGAATTCGGGTCTTTTTCGGCAAGCGTCACGGCATTCGAGTCGTACTGAATATGCCCGATCAGATACTCATAAATCAATTCCGCCTTTTCAAGTGCGGTTGCCTCGGTGGGCAGAATGCGATTGAGCAATTCCCGTGCGGCGGTATACAGCTCTTCGGCAGGCGAGCCTTCCTCGGGAATCGGGCGGTAGCCGTGCTCGACCACATACATCAGCTGATTGGAGGTCGTTACCCGATAAGACATCGGAAGCGCGTCAATGTAAAAATCCGTATACCCATCACCGCGGGGCGTGATGGCAGGCACCAACAGTTGATATGCCTTCTCGCTTGTTTTGTTGGTGGATTTGGTCGCCTCGACCTCGCGGAAGGTATTGGAAACACGAAGCGAGAGATAGCATTTGGCTTGCGGCTTTGTCAGATTGCCGTTGCCCGTGGTATAGGAGATCGAGCCGCTGGTACGGAATTCGCCCAAAAGCTCGGCTTTGGTCACTTCCTCCTTCAGCGCCTTGTAATCGACATACGTGACCTCCACGCGCACACTCTCGGTCAGATTGTGAAAGCGGACATAGTCAATAAAATCAACCAGCTCAGACAGCGAATCGATCGTTTCGCGGCTCAGGGTGTCGGCATTCCACGAAAGGAATCCCGTGCCCGTGTCCTCCACCCACTTGCCGTACAGGGTGATATTCTCCTTCGGCATCGTTGCAAAATCATACTGCACGGAGCAGAGCGCGTCGCTGTACCACGTAAGACCGTATCCCGCCTTTTGCGCTTCGGGCGGAATGACGGGGGCGGAAATCGCCGTGCCGTAGGGCAGATAATACGCGGGATAGCTGACCCCTTCCACGTTTGCAAAATTAATCGAATACAGCTTGACGGTGTAGATCGCATACAGCGTGGTGTGCGTATAGGTGTTTTTGGCAATTTCGGTCACGGTCTTGCCCTTGCCGTCAGGCGAGGTATTCCACTCAATAAAAGTATACCCGTCGCTTTTCGGCGTGGGAAGGGTCAGGCTGTCAAGGTAGGTGTATCCGATCTCAAAACAGCCGTCGGTATCGCTTCTCTTGGTAAAGCCCTCGGTCGAAAGCACCGTATCCTCGGTGGCGTGCAGGCGCAGGGTATAGGTGGCGATCTCCCACACAGGCGTATAGCCGGTATCGGCATACACCGCCTCGATCGGGGTGTTGTAGCCCGTCAGGGTATAGCCCGGGCGTGACAGCGTGGGAGCTTTCGGCGTCTGCCCTTTTCTTAAGATCTGGATCGCGCTTCCCGCCTCCAGCGAAGCATCCCCAATATAAAAGGTGACCTTGCAGGTCTCGCAGTCGTAATACAGCTCTACCTTGTCGCCCGCCTCAGCATAGGCAACCGTCAAACGGCTTTTTTCGGTATTCAGGGTATAATGCTCTACCTCAGGGGCTTCAAAGGTCTTGCTTTCCCCATGTGTCAGGTATTCATTGGTGCTTTGCTTCAGCTGGTATTCGCCGCTTTCGGGATCTTGCATATACACCGAATACGGGATCTCGACCACACTGTGATCGGGCGGCGTGGTTTCTTCGGTGGTCGCCTCGGGGAAAAGTCCCCCAAGCGCTTGGTACAGCTCTTCCTTCACCAAGGGAAGAATGAGGCTTAACAGTAATGCGATCACCCCGACGATCACGCCGGTGGCGATCAGGACTTTGATCAGTCTTTTCATATACATCCTTATTTTCAGTTGATCTTACAATTTTTCCGACAGGTCTTCGGCAGGTTTCGGGAGTTCTTCAGCCTTCGTATGTCGGGCGGTTTTATGAGCGTCGGAGG
Organism: Clostridia bacterium; assembly: GCA_017453405.1. Classification (GTDB taxonomy): domain Bacteria; phylum Bacillota; class Clostridia; order Oscillospirales; family CAG-272; genus RGIG1993. The sequence goes on along the minus strand of JAFTKF010000154.1, from coordinate 6,183 downwards.
GCGCTTCGCTTTGCTTTTCCAGCCGAATCTCCCACTGCACCAAAAACATCATCGCGGCACGAAGCAAAATCACCGCGCCGAGAACGGCAAGCTCTTCAAGATCGCGTGCGATCACCGTGCGAAGCAGTTCCCCGCCCATTTTGAATTCCAGTGCCAGACCGATCCCTTCGGCAAGGTCAAGCTTGACCGTTCCTTTGTGTCGGATCAGCTCGCAAAGCGCGCGAATGATCGCAAAGAGCAATACCAGAACGCCAATGATCTCAATGACGAGAATGAGATACTGAATGACGGTGGCAAAATATCCTTCCAGCGTTTCGTAAAGCGTATCCATACTGTCTCCTTTTAGTCGGCGGTGTTAAGACGCGAAGCAATCGTTCTTGCCACGTGAACACCGCTTGCCGAGGCGTGAGAAAGCGAATGCGTTACACCGCTTCCGTCCCCGATCACAAAGAGATTGGGGTAAAGCGTCTCCAGCTTTTCATCAAGCTCGACTTCCATATTATAGAATTTGACCTCCACGCCATACAGCAAGGTGTCGTCATTGGCAGTACCGGGCGCGATCTTATCCAGCGCATAGATCATTTCGATAATGCCGTCAAGAATCCGCTTGGGGATCACCAGCGAAAGGTCGCCGGGCGTTGCCGCAAGGGTGGGTGTCGTAAAGCTTTCGGCAATGCGGGAGGGGGTCGAGCGCTGTCCGCGGATCAAGTCGCCGAAGCGCTGTACCATCACACCGCCGCCCAGCATATTCGACAGCCTTGCAATGCTTTCGGCATAGCCCGTCGAATCGGTGAAGGGGTGCGAAAAATGCTTGGCGACCAAAAGCGCGAAATTGGTGTTTTCGGTGTGCTTTTCGGGGTCTTCGTAGCTGTGACCGTTGACTGTCACAATGCCGTTGGTGTTTTCCGAAACCACCGCGCCGTGCGGATTCATACAGAAGGTGCGCACAAGATCCTGACACTTTTCGGTGCGATACACGATCTTGCTTTCATACAGTTCATCGGTCAGATGCGCAAAGATCGCGGCAGGCAATTCCACACGCACGCCGATATCCACGCGATTGGAAAGCGTGGGGATCTTCATTTCGTGCGAAACGCGCTCCATCCATTTGCTGCCCGAACGCCCGACCGAAATGATGCAGTATTTCGCAAAGAATTCGCCGCGCTTTGTCGTGACGGTATAGCCGTTTTCACTTTGGCGCACCGTTTCCACGGGGGTGTTGAAATAAAAATCCACACGGTCCTTCATCAGGCGGTAGAGATTTTCCAACACCACGTAGTTTTTATCCGTTCCGAGATGGCGCACCGAGGCATCGAGCAAATGCAGCTTGTTCTGCAGGCAAAGGGTCTTGATCGCCGTATTCGCCGTGGAATACAGCTTCGTGCCCGCGCCACCGTTTTCAAGATTGATCTTGTCCACATATGCCATCAGCTCCAGCGCTTCTGTTTTGCCGATATGCTGATGCAGTGTGCCGCCGAATTGATTGGTAATGTTGTATTTGCCGTCCGAAAACGCCCCCGCGCCCCCAAATCCGTTCATAATGGCACAGGTCGGACAGTGAATGCAGTTCTTCACCCGAACACCGTCGATCGGGCAATGGCGTTTTTCCAAGGGATTTCCCAATTCAAATACCGCGATTCTGAGACCTTGGGTTTTATGAAGAAGCTCGTAAGCCGAGAAAATACCGCCCGGCCCCGCGCCTATAATAATAACATCGTAATTCATACCGTGTTTCCTTTACCGTTTGAACAATAAACATTCTGATTCAGTTTATTATACCCCATTTTCACATTTTTGTCAAGAGGGCGGCCTTTTGGAAGATGTTTCCCCAAAAAACTCAAAAAAACCCTATTCCCGATTCGGAATAGGATCTTTTCAAGGTGTTATGTAGATTGAAAAGTATTATGTTCTGACGATCTGGAATTTCATCGCCGTGCGCGACTCTTCGCCAACCTCTACCTGCGTAAAGGTGGGAACGCACGCAATGGAGATCCCATCATCTGTCAAGAATACACCGGCAACCGCGATCGACTTGACCGCTTGATTGACCGAGCCCGCACCGATAGCCTGCAGCTCCACATCCTTGCCTTCGCGAAGAAGACCGGCAATTGCGCCTGCTACCATATTGGGATTGGATTTGGCGGAAACTTTGAGAAGTTCCATACTACACCTCGCTGTCTTGCAAGTAAACCCTTACCTGCCGATTGTCGCCAAAAGAAGTCGTACCAAAGCCGTTTTGTCAACAGAGAATCAGCCAAAAAATTTTCCCAAGCGCCCTGAAAAGCGCTAAAAAAACCAAAACTTCTATGGCGTAATTCTATTATAAAACAAAAAATTCAAAAATGCAAGGGGTTTATGAAAAATTCACTCTTTTCACTAACTCAACTTTTGAATTTTGTTCATTATACACAAAAATAACGCTGTTCATCGTAATCGGGCCTGTCGCCAGCTCAAATCTTTGGGGCATTCCGGTGCGAAGCTTCTTCAAAATCGGCTCGTATTTGACGCCAAGAGCTGAATTGATGACACCGCACATACCAAGATCGCTGATAAACGCCGAGCCACCGGGAAGGATACGCTCGTCCGCTGTCTGCACGTGCGTATGCGTGCCGCAAATGATGTCGATCCGCCCGTCAAAATAATGCCCGAACGCCGCCTTTTCACTGGTTGCCTCGGCGTGAAGATCCACCAGAGCGATATCATATTCCCCTTCGTTCTTTTTGAGGATGGCGTCCACAGTGTCAAAGGGGGATGCCAGCGGCTCCATATACACAAGCCCCTGCACGTTCATCACCAGAACGCGGTAGCCCTCCGCCTCCACGATCACCCAACCGTGACCGGGATTCGTGGAAGGATAGTTGGCAGGGCGCAGAACATAGCGGCAGTCATCGAGAAAGGGATAGATCCCGCTTTTCTGCCAGATGTGATTACCGCTCGTGATCACATCAATGCCCGACTGCAACAGAAGCTTTGCGGTGTTTTCAAGAAGTCCGTTGCCAAGATCGGCGTTTTCTCCGTTGGCAACCACCAGCGAAATGCCGTATTCCTTGCGGATCTTCCAAAGGTTTTTGGTAATGAATTCGACCGCCTGCGGTCCGACGATATCGCCAATGCACAAAATATTCATATATGCTACCTCGACTCGGTAAATGTGTGTTAAAAGGAGCTGATTCACTGAATCCGTGAATCAGCTCCTTGTTCATATAATAAATTCCGTAAACGGAACAATCGCAATCACAAGTGAATGTATCTTTATTATATGTGAACTGCAAAAAACGATCTCTCGCTCTCTGCAAGCTTTATTTTGCGTAGTCCACTACGCGGCTTTCACGCACAACGTGTACCTTGATCTGACCGGGATATTTCAGCTCGGATTCGATCTGCTTGACGATGTCACGCGCGATAGCAAGCATATCCTGATCGCTGACCATTTCGGGCTTGACCAGAATGCGGATCTCACGGCCTGCCTGAATGGCAAACGAGCTGTCCACTCCGGGGAAGCTGTTGGCAATTTCTTCAAGCTTCTGCAGGCGCTTGATATAGTTTTCAAGATTTTCGCGTCTTGCACCGGGGCGAGCTGCGGAGATCGCGTCTGCCGCCTTGACGATCAGAGCAATCACCGTCTTGGGTTCTACGTCGCCGTGGTGTGCCTCGATCGCGTGAACGACATCGCGGCTTTCCTTATACTTCTTGGCAACGTCAACACCGATGTGAACGTGCGAACCTTCGGTTTCGTGGGTAAGGGCTTTACCGATATCGTGAAGAAGACCTGCGCGCTTGGCAACCGTCGAATCGACGCCAAGCTCATCGGCAAGCATACCCGAAAGAAGGGAGACCTCGATCGAGTGATCGAGAACATTCTGTCCGTAGCTGGTGCGGTAACGCAGTCTGCCAAGCAGACGGACAAGGTCTTGGGGAATTCCGTGGATACCGGTTTCAAAGGTTGCTCTGTCACCGGCTTGCTTAATGGAAACTTCGACTTCTTTCTTGGCTTTTTCCACCATTTCTTCAATTCTGGTGGGATGGATACGGCCGTCGGCAATCAGCTTTTCAAGCGCCAGTCTTGCCACCTCGCGGCGAACAGGATCAAAGCTCGAAAGGGTGATGGCTTCGGGGGTATCGTCAATGATCAGATCAACGCCCGTGAGCGTTTCTACCGTGCGGATGTTACGACCCTCACGGCCGATGATGCGGCCCTTCATATCATCGTTGGGAAGGGGCACAACCGAAACGGTGGCTTCCGAAACGTGATCCGAGGCAAGACGGGCAATGGCAAGCGACATAATGTTCTTTGCCTTGTCGTCGGCATCTTCCTTCAGGGCGCGTTCGATCTCCACAAGACGCTCGGCGGCATCGTGACGGGCTTCTTCCTCGATCTCGGATACGATCTCAGCTTTCGCCTGCTCGGCAGTATAGCCGGCAATAGTTTCAAGCTTCTGAAGACGCTCCGCTTTGAGAGCTTCAAGGTCCTGACGGATCTTATCGTTTTCCTTCAGCTTACGGTCAAGCTGCTGATCCTTGTGCTCCAGCTGCTCAAGCTTGCGGTCAAGCTGCTCTTCACGGGTCACACAGCGATTTTCAAGACGCGTCAGCTCGGATCTGCGATCTCTGACTTCTTTTTCAAATTCTCGGTTCTGGCGAACGATCTCTTCTTTGGCTTCGAGAAGCGCTTCCTTTTTCAAGGTCTCGGCAACTCTGCCGCCTTCTTCGCGGATCTTGGCAGCTTCCTGCTCTGCCGAACCGATCTCCGCCTCTGCAATCTTCTTACGGTACTGAATACCTCCGAAGAATCCGACCACCGAGCCAATGACAAGCGTAACAAGCGCCGCCACCAGCGGAATGATGATCTGACCGGCGGATAATGCAATGGGATAGACCATATTACACCTCCTTAATGTTGAATATGTCCGATAGTGAAATTTACAGTGTAGGCACGCCGCCGAGATAGAATTCGGCATAGTACCACAATTGATATTGTAAACGAGAATGGCGAATTTGTCAAGGGCAGACACAAGAAAATTTTTATATTTTTTCCAAAATCCGAAAAAAACAGAACTTTTTAAGGCACTGCTGCATATGAATACAAAACCCCGATAGAAAGGCAGGCTTTTGAAAACGAAAGCTTTGGTGATCCTTATGAAACATTCCCCGTTTACCCTTGCCGCTCTGCGTGAAAGACTCTTCTCGCTTTCCCAAACCTACGCATTCCTCCAGAAGGAAACGCTCGCAAACAGTTATTTTGGCACACCCATTGAGGCTTTGCGCTTCGGGTGCGGCAAACGCCTACTGGTATTCGTCGGCTGTCATCACGGCAGTGAATACCTGACCTCGTTTTTGCTTCTTGATTTTGCCGAAGAGCTTGCCCGCTGTATCGACGCGGGGGAGCGGCGATACGGTCTTGATCTGCGTGCTGTTGCCGAATGCCGCCGCCTTGTGATCCTGCCCTGCCTCAACCCCGACGGTATGCAGCTTGCCACAGAGGGGCTTGACCCCGATTCCATCCACGCCGAGCGGCTGCTCCGCTATCACCGAAACAATACCGACTTTTCGCACTGGCAAGCCAATGGCAGAGGGGTCGATCTCAACCACAATTACAACTATCGCTTTGATGCGTACAAAGCCCTCGAACAAAAGCTTGGGATCACAGCGGGAGAGACGCGCTATGCGGGGGAGTATCCCGAAAGCGAGCCCGAGACGCGTGCCCTTGCCCGTTTGATCCGCACCGAGCACGCGTTTCTTTCCTGTGTGCTATCCTTTCATTCGCAGGGCGAGGTGATCTATTACCACGACTCTCCCCTCACCGCGCAGGGAGCGGCTTTTCTTGCCCGCACCGGCGGCTATATCCTCGATCGCGCCACGGGGCTTGCCTCTTACGGCGGACTGACCGACTGGCTGTCTTCGGAGGGCATTCCCGCCTACACCATCGAGATCGGCAAAGGGGAAAATCCCCTTCCCACCGAAAATGCGCCCTATCTCTATGCAAGTCTTCGCGAAATGCTCTTTCGCTCTCTTGCTTTTTTCTGAGTCTATGGGATAGCAAAAACGGCTTTTTTCTAAAATCCGTCATAAAAATTTTTCCAAAAGTCTCTTGCCGAACGCCAAAAACTGTGCTATAATAGCCACGAAAAGAATACCCCGGCAAAACAAGGAGACCCCGCTATGACCTTCAGCTATAAGAAACTT
>JAFTKF010000153.1 GCA_017453405.1 Clostridia bacterium | reverse complement strand
TGTCAACCAAGATGTTGAAGAAGCCAACAGAGCTGTTTTTGGGACCTGCCCATTCAGCCTTACCGCAGATACCGCCGACACCGATTTCACCCGTTGCCTTGCCGTTCAGGGTAACATCAACATTCTGAAGGGTAATGTTTTCAGCATGACCTCTGTTGTAGTGGCCCATAATGCCGCCAACCAATACATCGCCTTCCGTACCTTCCGCTACGTTTACCGTAATAGAAGAATCCTTCAGGGTGAGGTTCTTGACTGTACCGTTTGCATTATTGTTGGTTGCAAAATTAACGATAATACCGTATCTGCCGGAGCCTGCATTGTCGTATGTCAGGTGAATACCGCTGAGCGTATGACCCGCACCGTCAAAGAGACGGATAAAATCACCGGCGATCGGCTTCCATTCCTTACCGGTATAATCAATATCACCGGTCAGAACGATGCCGTATACTTTATTCTGATTTTCATCAATAGCTGCAACTGCGGCATTCAGTTCTTCTGCGGTATCTACGCAGTAAGCAGTCCAATGATGATCGGTGTCATTAACCGCACCAAGACCCGTTGTCGTGGTGCAGTCCGTGCCAATGATCGCAGTCGACCAAAGCTTGTATACATACGCCGCCTTGTTGGGAGCGGTAATCGTAGCATTCGAAACAGAATCGGAAATGAAAAGGCTGTCGCCGTAGTGTGCACCGACAAGACCGCCGACGAAGGTATCTCTTTCAGCAGTAACCGTAATGTTCGTAGTATCGGTAACAGTACCGGAGACGGGGATCTGACCGTTGTCGTAACCCCAGTCTGCGCGGCCGATGAGACCGCCTACTGCGACTTCGTTGTTACCGGTATGGTTAACCGTAAGCGTGCAATTGTCAGCCTTGACATTGATCACTGCTGTACGGTCGGTATAACCGGCAAACAGACCTACTCAAGTACCATTGGATGCCGTAACCGTGAGCGAGCAGTTCGAGAGCGTGAGATTCTTGATCTCGTGTTTCTGACCGCCATGAGCCAATTTGCTGACAAGCAGACCCACATTGCCACCCGCAGTCGAGGTGTAGGAGAGATTCGAAATGGTGTATCCGTTACCGTCAATGGTAATGGCAATCTCACCAAAGGGTGTCCATTCCTTGCCCGTCATATCGATGTTGGCGGTAAGGATCGCTTTGTCGTGTGCCTGAGCCTCATTTCTGAATGCAATAAGATCATCAGCTGTTGCGATCTCATACACACCGTCTGCGTTCTTTTCAAGTGCAAACGACGTCATTGCGACTGCCGCAAGCAGAAGGAACACAGTAAGAAGAATTGATACCGTCTTTTTCATAATAACCTCCTATTAATAAAATAGTAAAAAAGACTTTGATTCACTGTAATTATAGCAAAAATTCATACAAAAGTCAACACTTTTTATAAATTCCACATTTTTAACAATTTGATTTCTTGAATTTTGTACCTGTTGCACAATTCAGGTGCGTTTTTCTCTCAGAGAAAGAAAGAAGCGCTTCATCAAGGCTTCACATTCTTCTTCCAGAATACCGCTTGTCACCTCGGGCGTGTGATTGAAAGGAATCTCTGCGACATTGAAAAGGCTTCCCATTGCGCCGAAGCGCGGATCTTTGGCGCCAAAGACCACGCGCCTGATCCGTGCGTTCACGATCGCGCCCGCACACATCACGCAGGGCTCAACCGTGACATACAAGGTCGCCTTGTGAAGCCGCCAGCCGCCCAGCGTTTTGCACGCCTTGTCAATCGCTACCAGCTCGGCGTGAAGCAGTGCATTTTTCTCGCTTTCTCTGGCATTAAAGCCCTCTCCCGCCACACTGCCGTCCTCCCAGACGACAACAGCGCCGATCGGCACTTCGCCAAGCGTATATGCCTTTTCCGCCAGCGAAAGCGCTTGTTGCATATAGTAAATGTCCTGTTCATTTTGTGTCATTTTCAAAAAAGTCCTTTCAAAAAACTTGTTTTTTTGGTGCGGATATGCTACAATATATTCAGTATCGTATCAGGAGGTTTTTATGGCAAAACGAAAAAAGAAATCCTATTCCAAAAAAGAACTGAAGGTCATTACCGCTATCGTCGTGATCCTTGTGGTGGCAACCCTTCTTCTGACGCTTCTTACCTTTTTATTCCCATCTTTACGTGACATTGCCTTGATCGACGAATGGATGACCCTTGTCGAAAGCGTGATCTCGCCTTCCGAAGAGGATATCGTGATTCCCGAGGGAACGGTGGCAGTCTATTACATTGATGTCGGGCAGGGCGATGCCACGCTGATCATTGCGCCGAGCGGCGAAAAGCTTCTGATCGACGCAGGCGAAGATAACATGGCATCGGAATACTTACAAAAGCATAATATCACAAAGCTTGACTACGTAATGTTCACACATTACGACAGCGACCATATCGGCGGCGGTGACGAGGTGCTTGATTTGTGCGAGGTCAAAAATGTCATCACCCTTGACTGCGTGCCGCACAACAATATGGGCAAAAAACTTTTGGAGGATGTTGCCGCAGAGGGCGCTGAGGTCATTCACCCCGAGCCCGGCTATATCTTTACAATGGGCGATGTGAAATTTGAAATTCTGACATCCTTCACCGATCTGCCCTCGGACAGCAATGAAAAGAGCCTTTGTATGATGATGACCTTCGGCAAAAACAAATTCCTTTTCACGGGGGATGCCGAGGATGAACGCGAAGCCGAAATGATCGAAAATTACGGCAAAAAGCTGGATGCCGATGTTTACAAAGCCGGACACCACGGTGCCGATAACGCCAGCGGTGAGGAGCTGATGGCGCTGGTAACTCCCGATTACGCCGTTTTCTCGTGCGGTGAGGGCAACAAATACGGTCACCCCACACCGGGCGCTATCGATCGGATCGACGATTACACAAATATTCTTCTGCGCACCGACACAATGGGAACGATCGTCATATATTCGGACGGCGAAGCCATCACCTACGAGATCGAAAAGGGCACGCGCCCCAGCGCTTCCCGTGCGTGGTACGGTATTGTTTTCGCTCCGATGTTCTCAAAGACCTTTGAGTAAGCTATCAAGAAGCGGGGTATTCCGCAGGATTCCGTAAAGAAGAAACAGAACAAGAAACGAAATATCGAAAACCGAGGTTTTTGATGATGAGTAGGGGCGTCCGGTCTTCAGATATGTCACACCCGTTCGCACGGCAAGCGTGCCGCAATACACCACCGTCAGAGGCGAAAGAAGATTGGCGCTGAGCATCGCACGAAAATCGAGTGTCAGAAGCGCATACAGCGCACGCGTGATCCCACATCCCGGGCAATCCAGCGAAAGAAAGTGCTTGATCGGGCAAACAAGCCCATAGCCCGTCAGACGCCACAGCACAAGGTAACCGACAGCAAGGGCGAGTGCCGCAAGACACACCGCCGACAGCGTGACGATCCGTTTTTTCATACCCTTTCCCTTTCTTGGTTTATCGTGAAAAAAATAAAGCTGTTGCGTTTGCAACAGCTTTATTTTTGGTCAATTACGCAACCTGATTGATCTCATTCTGAATCAGCGCGAACTGAACGATGGGCAAGAGAATACCGAGAACGATCCAAAGAACCATATTGTCGGCAGGGGGCATACCCTTCGCGGCGCGGATGTCGTTCAGACGGTCATTGCATTCCATTGCCAGAAGAACGCAGGCAACGGGCGCAACGAAAATAGCAAGAACGAGAATGATAGCAGGCGAAAACTGACTGCGACCGGTTGCGGTCTGCAATTCCTTTGCAGTGACATACATCCAGTACAGCATATAAATGCCGCAGGTGATGATGCTGAAAAGAATAACCTTGACAACGCTTCTCTGTGTGATAGGCATAGACAACTCTCCTTTGCTTATGTAGTAGCCTAAGTATATCACATAAATCCACAAAATGCAAGATTGATTGTTGCAAAAATAGTATTATTATTCAAAAAAATTAAAAATTCACAGATTTCAGACAAAAGCGACCGCCGTTGGCAAGGACAGACCCAACTTGGCAAGACTGTCACGCTGTGTTTCAGTGGGAATATCGGTGGCAATCAGCGGAATATTCTGCGATGCGAGCAGAGAAAGCGTTTCGGCATCGGTATCGGCGGCAAGGTCAAAAAGAATGTCCCGCGCCAAAAGCCCATAGGCTTTTGCCTTGTCATAAACGCCGTTGACAAAGGCAAGACAGGCCTCGTTTTTACCGCAAAGCTTGACGGCAAAAAGCGCGCCGTAGGTTTTCACAATCGAGAACACCTCATCGATACCGCCATTCTCCGCGCTGTCAAGGGCAAGAAGGGGCTTGCCGTTGTAATAGCGGCAGGCATCGCGAAGAGCTGCGGGGGAATTTGCCCTGATCAGCATCGGACAGTCCAGTGATTCCTGCAATGTGCGGATCTCCTGACACAAGATCTTGCCTTCGTCTTCGGCAAGCGTTTGTGCTGAAACCGTGATGATATCCACATCGCCGACCTCCGAGAAGCATTCGTCCACAAGGCTATCCATATCGCCGTCGGCAAGATACTCGGCAATTTCGGCACTAAGACGCGGGTCAAGATGCGTGCCGATCGCCACATCCCCCACAGTCAGGGACAGCGTTTTCCGATAGCTTGTAACGCGTGCTTGCGCCTTGTCCTTCGGCAAAACCGCGCCGCTTGCCAAAACATCGGAAGAGACTGCCGCAATATGACTTGGAGTCGTGCCGCAACAGCCGCCGAGGATCGATACACCGAGCGCAAGAAGCTCGGTCGCCTCCTCGCGGTAGCGCTCGGGTGTCAGGGAATAGATCGCTCTTCCCTCCTTCAGCTCGGGAAGCCCTGCGTTGGGGTTGGCGATCACGGGAACACTTGCACATCGGATCATCGCTTCCACATACGGCTTGACCGCCTTCGGACCAAAACCGCAGTTGACACCGAGGGCAAAAACGCCCATACCTTCCAGAAAGGCGACGACAGTTTCGACATCAGCCCCCGTCAGCAGTCTGCCCCGCTCATCGAGCGCGACCGTGACCGCAATCGGAAGATCACAGCATTCCTTCGCCGCGACAATTGCCGCCTTGATCTCATAAAGATCGCTCATCGTCTCAACGAGAATGAGATCGGCATTCTCTTTGCCGAGCGTGATCAGCTCTTTAAAATAGCCGACCGCCTCATCAAAGGAGGTATCTCCGAACGGCTCGAGAATTTTACCGAGCGGTCCGACATCCAGCGCGATCAGCGTATCCTTGCCGCAAGCGGCAACCGCGCGCTTGGCAATGGCAAGCGCCGCTTTGACGGTTTCTTCCTGCCGCTCTCGCAGCTTGAAGGAATACGCCCCGAAGGTATTGGTTTTGATGATGTCTGCGCCTGCGGTAATATACGCGCAGTGCAGACCTTCTATGATATCGGGATGAAGAAGATTCCAGGTTTCGGGCATTTCCCCGGGCTTCAGTCCTTTTTCCACCAATGAGGAACCCGTACCGCCGTCAAACATCAGACGACGGGATTGTAAGCGTGTATTCAGATCCATACTCATAACGACACCTTTCTTAGGGAGCTGTGGGTAATTTTGCGAAGGAAAAACGCTACCGTAACGTGGCGAAAGCCGCAAAACCCACGTGTCACCCAAACGCCTTGACGCGTTTGTTTCTATAGCCGTATTATAACACACGCGCCCCCACTTTGCAACGCTTTTTTAACAAAAAAGTCCGATCCTTTAGCCTCGGGTGCTAAAGGACAGTTTTACAAGAATACGGTATATTTCGTAAGAGATATGCCGTATTCTTGTTTTTGTGCCTTGTTTTAAGCGCTTTTAGCACTTTGGATTTCTTGCATCATTTCAAAGAGTTCCTTTTCGTCGGGAATGTTGATCAGACCTACCGCCGTAAAGTAAACGTCAAGGTGCACTCGTTTTCTTCCGTCGATCTTTTCACTT